>WGMD01000021.1 GCA_016125255.1 Planctomycetota bacterium
GCACCGGCGTTTTCGGATGTCAAATAGCGGCAAGGGCGACAGCGAACCGCTCGCGCCGTTCGATGGAGCCGTGCTGGCGTACCACCCCGATCACATTGATCTGGGCGGTGTGACGGTTTGTGAGAGGAGCCAAAGAGGCTGTGCCTGGCAGATTCTGCAGGTATTGAGAGCAGAAGATGATAGGGGGCAACGAGTTCACCTGAAGAGCACGGCCCTGGCCCGCCGGCTCAAACCCCAGCCCATGCAGAACACGTTATTCCGCGCGATATCCACGCTCCGGTCACGATGCACCAAGGCGATGAATCGTTGCGGCAAACAATGCGATCCGGAAAACGTGATCGCTCGGGACGACGGTGGCTATCACTTGACAGAACGGATCGTCGTGGAAGTGTACGACGAAGGCGGCACCATCGTAGGTGAATCAGACCGGCTCGAACAGAAGGCTAGCCCACCGAAGGGTGCCGGATCGCCACTGCGGCTCAACGATAAACAGCGATGGGTGATGGCTCAACTGGCGTCCGAGGGCAAGCTGACTCGGCGTGAGGTCGAAAAAGAATTCGGCATCAGCGACCGCACTGCCAAGCGCGTGCTGGGCGAGCTCACGGATGCGGGGTTGGTCGAGTTTGACCGGACGACGCATCCCGGCTTCTACCGGCTCAAGCGAGTGTAGCCCATGACCACTGTGCAACAGCCTGGAGGAGCCGAAGGTCCGCCGAAAACAATGGCAGCGATGGAGGCGGCGTGGATCAACGATGAGCTGATTGCTCGCACGCAGGACGTTTGGGGTCGCCATCTCCGGCGTCGGGTGAACCGGGGGGAAGCCATCGAGATGCTGCTCAACGTCCAAAGCCTGGCGATGGCCTTCAACCTGGCCAATACCGAAATCGAGCCGTCCGCATGAACGTCGTGATCTGGGCACGGGTATCGTCACGCGAGCAGAGCGAGGGGTATTCGCTGGACGCCCAGATACGCATCAACCGCGATAGGGCCGAACGCGAGGGCTGGACGGTCCTTCGGGAATTCGTCGTGGCCGAGTCCGCACGTCGTGGCGTAGAGCGTGCGGCCTTCAATGAGATGTACCGGTGGGTCAAGCAGCAGGCCAAGCGGAAGAAGATTGAGGCGGTCCTGGCCCACAAGCTCGACCGCATCTGCCGGAATATGCGCGACGCGGTGCGGATGCAGGAACTCGAAGACGCCACCGGGGTCAAGATGGTCTTCGTCGACAATGAATTCGGCCCCGGTGCAGCCGGCGCTTTCAGCTTCAACGTCATGGCGGCCGTCAGCCAGTATTACAGCGACAACCTTCGCCAGGAAGTCCGCAAGGGCCAGGACGAGAAAATCCGCCAAGGCTGGATGCCGTGCGGCGTTCCTTATGGCTACATGAACACGCGCGACCCGGACGAGCCGATCCGGCCGGACCCGGAGAAGGCGAAATTGATCGTGCGCGTCTTCCAGCTCTATTCGCAAGGCGGCCTGACGATGCGAATGATCGCCGACCAATTGCACCGCGAAGGGTATGTCCATCGACCAAGCCAGCCTCGACTGTCACCCGGCACTATCTCCTACATGCTGGCGAACCGCTTCTACGTCGGCGAGCTTCCTTGGCGGGGTCAGGTCTATCCCGGCAAGCATCAGCCCTTGATCGACCGGCACACCTTCGCTCTGTGCCAAGCGAATCTTGCGGGCAAGAACCGCCGTACCCGGCGGATCACGCACACATTCGCCAGCGGGCTCTTTCGCTGCAGGCACTGCGATGCCACGATGACGGGCGAGCGCATCCGCCGCAAGCAGATGGACGGCTCGGTCAAAATCCATTGTTACTACCGATGCGCGAACAACCGCCCTCCGGCAAGGCATCCACGCGTTCGGTGGCGTGAAGCGGACATCGAGCAGGCGGTGCTCGATCAGTTGAACTACCTGCGAATGCCCACGCCCGAACTGCGTGATTGGCTTTTGGACGTTCTCAAGCAAGCGACGGGTCAACTGCACGACGAGCAGGTGAAGCAGATACGCATGTTGAAGCGGCGGGCGACTGAGCTGTCAAAGCAGCGCGATCGGTTAATGACGCTGTACCTGCAGGACGAGGTCAACACGGCCAGGTTCCGGGAGATGAGAGACAACCTGCAGCAACAAGTTAACCAGATCGAAGCAGCGATCTCCAGGCTCGGCAGCGAGGGGGCAGTCGGTTCGGGCGTCGCCGAGCGAGCGTTCGACTTCACGCAGAACCCAGTGGAAGGATGGCGGCAGCTCGATATGGCCGGCAAGCAGCGGATTCTGCGGGCGGTGTCGACGCGCCGCACGCTGACCAGAAAACGTGTCAACTTGGAGTTGCGAAAACCGTTCAGCTTGGTCAAGTTCCACCGGCTTGGTAACGCCGAGCATGTGGACTGATGGCGGTGGGGGGCGGAGAATGCGAAAAGGTGAGATTTTGAGACTTCGGCCCAAAAACCGACGTTATTGGCTTTGAATCGCGGCTTTTGGATGTCTCAAAAGTCTCAATGTGCAGCGGCGATGAGACTGCTTGGCAAGGAGAGGCGGAGAACTCGAAAACGGGCGATTTTGGCACTTTGGGTCGAAAATCGGCCCTCGTAAGCTGGAATCGAGGGTTTTGGCAGTGTCATGATTCGCGCCGCTGGCACTCTTTTGACACGCGCCCCGCCGTCATCGGAAGCGGGATTATGGTCCCAGTTGCTTGAAGGCCTCGCGCGGTTTGCCGTAGTGACGGGACTTATCACACGCCAGTGCTGACAGTAGATAGTCGTTGAGCTTAAACCCGACATCGTGTGGCGCGATATCCCCATCGGCGAGCAAATCCTTGGCAGCAGCGACGAGTTCATTCATCGATCCGGTGACCGTTCGGTTCAGCGCCTTGCGGAACCGGATCGTTCCGGTGGCGGGCGCGATGAACTGCCGGTAGACAAATACCAAACCGTCATCCTGCATGAACTCACGAATGCTGCTGAACGCGCGCACAATGAATTCGTGGTCGCTGGTGATGCCTCTGCCGTACATCACGGACGAGTAGAGTGATCGGGTGTTGCTGATGAGGATGTACTGCGTCCGGTCGGCGGTGAACAGCCGGGCCGACCAGTCCACGTAGGGATTCTCGTCGAGCGGTGCGGCTGCCATGGAGCCGACTTTGATCTTGGTGTTCAGGTTCTGCGCGAGTCGAAAGATCATCGGGTCTCCCCAAGCGCGGCGCGTTCATCCTTAATTGTGACGGCGTCGATCGATCCGCCGTGGTAGTAGGTGGCAACCTTGAGCAGAATCAGGTCGGAGTCGTCACAGAATGGTTTGAGTTGATCCGCGATGGCCAAGGCGTCATTGGTGCTGGCGGCTGACCATTGCATGTCCCGCACGCCTTCCATTTCGGTTGTCTCGAACGGGTCTTGGCCGGCGGCTTTGATCAATTGCTCGAGCAGGCCGGGTGCATCAGCCGATACACGAATCCAAGCGGTCACGATGCACTGTGTCGTCTTCATTCGCTCATCGTACAACGCCAGCGGATAGGTGAAAACCGATCTACGGTGGATCATGGATCGTAGCTTGTCCCCGGTCCCGGTCCGCAAGACGAAGCAGTGCCAGGCCGGTGCCATTGCAGTGCCAATCCACGATGGCACCGGTGCCAAGTCGTCTCTGTCACCGGTCGAGACGCGAAATCGGCCCGCCAAAGAGCCCAATTTGCCGGTTTCGGGGCCACTCCGATGATCTTCGCGTGTCCCGGTATTTCCCTCCATTGTGCGACACTGAACGAAGTCCGACGCCGCCGACGGCGGGCCATGCACGGTTTCGTGACACTCCGGCCGGAGGCACGCCATGCCGCATCGCATTTCGCGTCGCACGTTCCTGACCACCAGCGCCGCCGCCTTGGCCGGCGCACCGCTCTGCCGTGCGGCGGGCCACGCCCCCGCCCCGACGGCGGAAGAGGCCATCGCGTTTTTCCACATCGGCGATACGCACTACCGCGCCGACGAGAATACGCCGACGAAACTGCTTGAGGACTCCGCGACGACGACCCGGGGCCTGATCGACACGCTCAACCGACTGCCCGGCGAGGCGATTCCCGATGCCGCCGGCGGCGGGCAGGTCGCCGTGCCGCGCGGCGTGATCCATGCCGGCGACCTGATCGACTCCGGCGACAAGAACGGCGACGTCCATCAGACGATGCAGCAGACGGAATGGGCGGCCTACGCGGCCGACTTCGGCGTGGTCGGCGGCGACGCTCGGCTCCGGTACCCCGTTTACGAAGTGCATGGCAATCACGACGGACCCGGCGGCAGGGGACTGGTCATCGACCGCATCATCGAGCGCAACCGCCGCCGCACCGGCATCGATCACATCAGCGCCAACGGACTGCATTACGCATGGAGCTGGGGAGCTGTACGGTTCATCAACCTCGGCATCGTCGTCGGGTCGGACCCGGCGGTGAAACAGCACCGCCGCTACAACCCGCTGGACAGTCTGGACTTCCTAGTCGACGATCTGCGGGGGCACGTCGCCGACAAATCGACGCCCGTCGTCATCACGCATCACATCGACGTCGCCCGCTACTGCACCGCGCCGGACCCGGCGGATGCCGCCAACGAAAACCGCGAGTGGAACCCCTGCGATGTCGCCGCGTACTTCCGCGCGATTGAGCCGTACAACATCGCGGCGATTCTCTACGGTCACACGCACGCGCGGAACGTCTTTACATGGGACGGCCGCTCCGCCAAGGCCGCCGAGGGCATCGGCGTCTTCAACGTCGACAACTCTTCGCACTTCCATTCCGAGACGCAGAGCTTTTTCTATTTCGAGATCTCGCCGCGGCAGATCGTCGCCCGCGAGTACACGACCAAGGACCGCTGGCGGAGCGGTTTCTGGACCCCGCAGGTCTGGCGCAAGACGTTCGCCTGATTCCCGGGCCATCGACGCAGATCATGGGCAAGAGGGCTTTTTGCCCCGCCGGTGCGTTCCCGCGCTTCGATTAGGGAAATCTCGCACGCGCAAAACATATCTATTTGGATATACTTAACCAAAATATGCCGATCATGGCACTAGCGGGACATTCGTATCTACAGACAGCAGCAGGAGTCCACGATGAACGGCTCGTTTGGCAAGGACGCCCCACCGGCGGCGATCGGGCGGAGCGGGAAAGATGGCGGGTCGGGCGGTGCGGCGGGGGCGGAGGCCTCCGCCCCCGCGCCGATCCTTGAGCGATTCACTTACGACGACGCGATCGTCCGCATGTTCGCCGCGGCGACGGTGATCTGGGCGCTGGTGGCGATGGCGGCGGGCGTGTTCATCGCGCTGGAATTGGCGTTTCCGAATCTGAGCGGGGGCATCGGCTACCTGAGCTTCGGCCGGCTCCGCCCGCTGCACACCAACGCCGCGATCTTCGCCTTCGCCGGCAACGCCATCTTCGCCGCCATCTACTACTCGACGCAGCGCCTGTGCAAAGCCCGCATGTACAGCGATACGCTCAGCCGCCTGCACTTCTGGGGCTGGCAGCTTGTCATCGTCTGCGCGGCGCTGACCTTGCCGCTGGGCATCACGCAGAGCAAGGAGTACGCCGAGCTGGAGTGGCCCATCGACCTGCTCATCGCGGTCGTCTGGGTGGGGTTCTTCGGCGTGAACTTCTTCGGCACGCTCGCCCGCCGGCGCGAGCGGCACATGTACGTCGCGCTCTGGTTCTACATCGCCACGATCATCACCGTCGCGGTGCTTCACGTGTTCAACAACCTTGTCCTGCCCGCCAGCTTTCTCAAAAGCTATTCGATCTACGCCGGCGTGCAGGATGCGTTCATGCAGTGGTGGTACGGACACAACGCCGTGGCCTTCTTTCTGACGACGCCGTTTTTGGGGTTGATGTATTACTTTCTCCCGAAGGCGGCGCAGCGTCCGGTGTTCAGCTACAAGCTGAGCATTCTGCATTTCTGGTCGCTGGTGTTCATCTACATCTGGGCCGGTCCGCACCATCTGCATTACACCGCGCTGCCCGAGTGGGCGTCCTCGCTGGGCATGGTGTTCTCGCTCATGCTCTGGATGCCCTCCTGGGGCGGCGGGATCAACGGGCTATTGACGCTTCGCGGCGCCTGGCACAAAGTCACCGCCGACCCCGTGCTCAAGTTCTTCGTCGTCGGCATCACGTTCTACATGATGTCCACCTTCGAAGGCCCGATGCTCTCCATCAAATCCGTCAACGCGCTGAGCCACTACACTGACTGGACCATCGCGCACGTCCACTCCGGCGCGCTGGGCTGGAACGGATTTCTCGCGTTCGGCATGATCTACTGGCTTTTACCCCGTATTTTTCAGGCCCCGCTGCATTCGCAGCGCCTCGCCAACACGCACTTCTGGCTCGCCACCATCGGCATCCTGCTCTACGTCATCGCCATCTACGTCGCCGGTCTGACGCAGGGGCTCATGTGGCGCGCGATGGATGATCAGGGCGGGCTGACCTACAACTTCGTCGAAACGCTCACCGCGATCCTGCCGATGTACTACGTCCGCGCCGTCGGCGGGGGCATGTACCTCATCGGCGCGTTCATGCTCGGGTACAACTTCCTTCGCACATGGCAGGCCCGCCCCGCCGTGTACGAGACCCCCGAGCACACCGCCCCGCCGCTCGACCCCGGTTACATCGAGCCGCCGGTCAAGTCCCGCCTCACCGGGCACACCACCGCGGAGTGGGGCAAGAAGATGGACATCTTCACCCGTCTCGGGTGGCACCGGAAGTGGGAAGGACTGCCCGCTCGATTCACAGTCTGGGTGCTCATCGCTGTGCTGACCGCGTCGCTCTTTGAGATCATTCCAACGTTCCTGATCCGCTCCAATGTGCCGACGATCACCTCGGTCAAGCCGTACACTCCGCTGGAGCTTGCCGGGCGCGACATCTATGTGTCGGAGGGTTGCTACAACTGTCATTCACAGATGATCCGTCCGATCTTTGCCGAGACGCAGCGTTACGGGAAATATTCGCAGGCGGGCGAGTTCGTGTATGACCATCCGTTCCAGTGGGGCTCGCGCCGGATCGGGCCGGACATGGCGCGCGAAGGCGGACTCAAGTCGGACCTGTGGCACGTGCTGCACTTCCGCAATCCGCGCGACATGACCGCTCAGTCGATCATGCCGGCGTATCCCTACCTGCTGACCAACCCGATCGACTTTGACGCACTGGCCCGCGCGGTGCGTGCGAATGCGGCGTTGGGCGTCCCCTACACCGACGACGAAAAGGCGCATGCCGTCGAACTCGCCAAGGTGCAGGCCGCACGGATCGCCGCCGACATCGTCGCACAGGGCGGCCCGGCGGACCTCGCCGACAAACAGGTCATCGCCATCACCGCTTACCTCCAGCGCCTCGGCACCGACCTGACCGGCAAACCCGCACCCGCACCGACCTCAACCCCCGCCCCCGCCGTCAGCGCCGCACCGCACGAAGGAGCACGATGATGCTCAGCGAATCCGTCGCACAAAGCGGCACCGCCCTCTTCGCCATCGCCGCCCTGGTGATCTTCTTCACCTTCTTCACCGCGATGTGCTTCTGGGTCGCCCGCCGACCCGCCGATCAGATGGACCGCTCCGCTCATCTGCCCATCGACGACGCCCCGCTCTCCAACGAAAGCGCCAACCATGAGTGACGAACACAAACCCGACATTCTCTCCGACCACGAATACGACGGCATCCGCGAGTATGACAATCCGATGCCCGGATGGTGGGTCGCCGTCTTCTGGATCACCATCATCTTCGCCGGCCTTTACATGATGTGGTACCACGGCAGCGTGTACGGCTCGTCCGTCCGCGGCGAATATCAGGCCGCCGTCGAAGCCAACATGCTCAAACAACTCGCCGCCTTCGGCGAACTCAAGCCCGACGCCCCCACCCTGATCAAACTCACCGAAAACGAAATCGCCATGAACCGCGGGCGCACCATCTTCCAATCCTACTGCATCGCCTGTCACGGCCCCGAAGGCCAGGGACTCGTCGGCCCCAACATGACCGATGACGCCTACAAGAACGTCAAGGTCATCGCCGACATCCCCAAGGTCGTCGCCAACGGCGCCGCCAACGGCACGATGCCCGCATGGAAAGCCATGCTCTCCGAGCCGGACATCATCATCGTCTCCGCCTACGTCGCCACGCTGCGCGGCAAGAACCTCCCCGGCCCGCGACCGGCCGAGGGAAACGTCATCGCCCCGTGGAGCGCCGACGAAAAGTGAGCGACACGCATCATGGGCGAACCCCAACGCACATCCCTGCTTGACGCGCCCGAGCATGTGCTCTCCACGCTCCAAAAGGACGGCTCGCGCCGATGGCTGCGCCCCCGACTTTCGCATGGACATTTTCTGACCGCCCGCCGCATCGCCGCCTATCTCCTCATCGTGATCTTCACGGCGATTCCCTACACCTCGATCAACGGCAAGCCGACGATCCTGCTCGATGTCGTGCACCGGCAGTTCACGCTGTTCGGCAAGACGTTTTTACCGACGGACACCGTGCTGCTCGCGCTGGGCATGGTCGGATTCATCATCACGATCTTCCTGTTCACCGCGGTGCTCGGGCGCGTGTGGTGCGGGTGGGCATGCCCGCAGACGGTCTACATGGAATTCGTCTTCCGCCCCATCGAACGCCTCTGTCACGGCACCGCCGGCCGCGGCGGCGCCGCCAATCGACCCGTCCCCAAATGGCGCATGGCCCTCAAGCACGTCCTCTACTTCCTCATCAGCATCTATCTCGCGCACACCTTCCTCGCCTACTTCGTCGGCGTCGAAAACCTGCGACATTGGATCCTCGGCTCGCCGTTCGAACATCCCGTCGCGTTCGTCGTCATGACCGTCACGACGCTTTTGATGCTTTTCGACTTCGGCTACTTCCGCGAGCAGATGTGCATCCTCGCCTGTCCCTACGGCCGCTTTCAGTCCGTGATGCTCGATCGCCAGTCACTCATCATCTCGTACGACCCGCAGCGCGGCGAACCCCGCGGGAAATTCGAAAAACACGTCGCATCGGGCGCCCGCAGGTTCGGCGACTGCGTCGATTGCCATCAGTGCGTGACCACCTGCCCGACCGGCATCGACATCCGCCAGGGCCTGCAACTTGAATGCATCGGCTGCGCGCAGTGCATCGACGCCTGCGACGCGGTCATGGTCAAGCTCGGCCGCTCACCGGGACTCATCCGCTACTCCTCGCAGGACGCCATCGACGGCAAACCCCGCCGCCGGTTCCGCCCGCGCCTCGTGTTCTATCCGACGCTGCTTGTCATCATCGCGGCGCTGCTGGCCGTGGTGGTGTCGCATCGACAGCCCGCCGACATCACGCTCATGCGCAATCCCGGTCTGCCCTTCGTGCTCAACCCCGACGGCCGCGTCGCCAACAACCTCCGCGTCAAGATCACCAATCGTCAATCCTCCCCCGCTTCGTTTTCCGTTTCGATCATCGACGACCCGCAGGCCCAGCTCACCATGAGTTCCAACCCCGTCATGGTCAAGCCCGGCGAAAGTCTGACCGTCGGCCTCGTCATCACGCTGCCGCGCGAGGTCTTCGTCGCAGAAAAACACCCCCTCAAACTCCGCGTCACCGACGGCGACGCGGTCAATCGGCAACTGGACTATCAGATGATGGGCCCCAGCAATGGAGCGAACCATGAATGACACGACTCTTCCATCGCGCGGTCTGTTCTGGCCCGGCCTGGTCATCGGGCTCATCGTGATGCAGATCGCATTGTGCGTCATCGCCGCCGTGCTCGCGACACGCGCCCCGGGCGGGCAGATCGTGCGCGACGTTCCCGTGACGCCCGCACCCTCCGCCGCTGTGTCGGAGCACGGGCGATGACCGCACTTTTGATCACCGTCGCCCTGGCGAGTCTCGTCGGCTCCCCGCATTGCGCCGGCATGTGCGGCGTGTTCGTCGCTTTCGCCACCGGCGCCCCCGACGCCCGCGCCATCCCGCAGCGCGATCTCATGCTCGCCTATCACGGCGGTCGCCTGCTGACTTACACCCTGCTCGGTGCGATCACCGGCGCGATCGGCGGCGCGATCCAGACCGGCGGCGCGCTCCTCGGCGTGCAACAGGCCGCCGCCGTCGCTGCGGGGGCGATCATGGTCCTCTTCGGTCTGACCGCCATCGCCCGGCACATCGGTCTGACCGTCGCCCCCCTCTCGATCCACACGCCCTTCAAACGCCTGCTCATGAACGCCAGCGCGCCGCCATGTCCATGTCGCCGATCCGCCGGGCGATGACGATCGGCATGCTCACCACGCTCCTGCCGTGCGGATGGCTCTGGGCCTTTGCCGTCACGGCGGCGGGCACGGCCTCGCCGCTGATCGGCGCGGCCGTGATGGCGGCCTTCTGGATCGGCACCCTCCCGATGCTCGTCGCCCTCGGCGCCGGCATGCGACAGTTCGCCCGGCGCGCCACGCCCCGCCTCGCCCTCCTCATGTCCATCCTCATCGTCCTCGTCGGCCTCTACACCATCTACACCCGCGCCGGCATGAGCATCGAGCCCGTCGCCGCCGCCGCCACGCCGACCGACGCGGCGCAACAGGTGCGGATGCTCAGCCCCGACAAAACCTGCTGCAAACCCCAACCGTGACGAACCTCGCCGCACATCCCGGCTCGATCCTCCGCTCGCCATCGGCGGCGAAGGCGCTCTGTACGCACTGCCGTCTGCCCGTCCCCGCCGGTCTGATCGAACCGGGCGCCGCGCAGCAATTCTGCTGTAGCGGCTGCCGCACCGCGCATCAGATCATTCACGAATGCGGCCTCGATGCGTTCTACAAGCTGCGCGAATCCGGCGACGCCTTCAACGAGCCGACCCGCGGGACCGATGCCGCGTACGGCGAATATGACGATCCGCAGTTCATCGCGCTCTACGCCGCGCCCGCGCCGGCGGGGTGCCGGAGCATCGACCTGCGCCTCGAAGGCGTGCACTGCGCCGCCTGCGTCTGGCTCATCGAGAAACTGCCGCGCGTGCTGCCGGGCGTAATCGAAGCGCGGCTCACGATGCACAAGGCGACCGTCCGCATCGTGTGGGACCCGTCGCGCCTCGCCCTCTCGCGCATCGCCCGCGTGCTCGACAATCTCGGCTACCCCTCGCATCCGTCGCGCCGCACGCCCGCGCAGCAGATCAACACGCTCGAAGACCGCCGGCTTCTTTGGCGCATCGCCGTCGCCGGCGCGATCGCCGGCAACGTGATGCTCATGGCCGTCGCCCTCTACGCCGGGATGTTCAGCGGGATGGACGCGTGGGAGCGCACGCTCTTCCGATACGGCAACATGCTGCTGGGCGTCCTGGCGCTGGCCTGGCCCGGGCGCGTGTTTCTGCGCGGGGCCGTCGCCGCCGTCCGCACCCGCACGCCGCACATGGACCTGCCCATCGCGCTGGGCCTCATCGCCGGGGGCGTGGCGGGCGCGGTCAATACGATTCGCGGCTCCGGGGAAATCTACTTCGATTCGCTCACGGTGCTGATCTTTCTGCTGCTCGTCGGCCGCTGGCTTCAGCATCGCCAGCAGCGCCGGGCCGCCGACGCGCTGGAACTGCTCTTTTCGCTCACGCCCCGCAGCGCCCGGCGCATCGTCGGCGACGCCATCGAATCGATCGCCGTCGAATCGTTGAACGTCGGCGACCTCATCGAGGTGCGGGCCGGCGAGAATCTCCCGGCGGACGGGCGGATCGTGGAAGGTCATTCGGAGTTGGACCGCTCGCTGTTGACGGGCGAATCGGCCCCCTGCGCGGTCGGACCCGGCGACGCGGTGCTGGCGGCGATGGTGAATATCGCCGCGCCGCTGCGCGTGCGCGTCGAGGCCTCCGGCGCGGACACGCGACTCGGACAGCTTGTCCGTCTCGTGGAGGAATGCACCAGCCGTCGCGCCCCGATTGTCCAGTTCGCCGACCGCATCGCCGGCGTGTTCGTCATCGTCGTCATCGCGCTGGCGATAGGAACGTGGGGCGTGTGGCAATGGATCGATCCGGCGATGGCGATTGATCACGCGGTGGCGCTGCTGATCGTGGCGTGTCCCTGCGCGCTGGGGCTGGCCACGCCGATGGCGCTGGCCGTCGGCATCGGCCGCGCCGCCAAACGGCACATCCTCATCAAAGGCGGCGACACGCTCGAACGCCTCGCCGCCCCGGGTCCCGCCGGCCTGCTCCTGCTCGACAAAACCGGCACGCTCACGACCGGCATCGCGGCGATGCGCCTCTGGCACGGCGACCCATCGCTCAAAAGCGCCGTGCTCGCCATCGAATCGCAATCGACGCATCCGCGCGCCAGGGCCATCGTCGCGGCGCTGCAAGCCGAGGGCGTCACGACGAGCGACGAAACATGGCAGGTCCGCCAACTCACCGACGGCGGCATCCGCGCCGACCTTCAGGGCCGCCGAATGGTCATCGGGTCGATCGACCTGATGCATCGATTCGCCATCACGATCGACGAGGTCCGCGGCGCATGGATCAACGATTGTCTGGACCGCGGGCTTTCGCCGGTCTGTGTCGCGATCGGCGATCGCATCGAAGCGGTGATCGGCTTCGGCGACGAGTTGCGCGAAGACGCCCGCGCGGCGATCCGGGCGCTGCGCCGGATGGGATGGCGCATCGGCATCGCGTCCGGCGATCATGCGCGCGTCGTGCAACGCATCGCGCACGAACTGGAGATCGATCCGGCGATGGCGATCGGGCGGATGTCGCCGGAGGACAAGCTGACGATGGTCGAGCGCGAGCGGGAGCGCGGGCCGGTCGTCATGATCGGCGACGGCGTCAACGACGCGGCCGCGCTGGCCGCGGCGACGGTCGGCATCGCGGTGCACGGCGGAGCGGAAGCGAGCATGGCGGCGGCGGATGTGTACCTCGGCGAGCCGGGACTGGCGGGGATTGTGCGGATCATGCACGCGGCCCGGCGGACGGTCCGCGCGATTCACCGCAACCTGTACGTCTCGCTGGGCTACAACGCCGCGGCGGTCGGACTGGCGATGCTCGGCCTGCTCAACCCGCTCATCGCCGCGGTGCTGATGCCGCTCAGTTCGCTATCCGTGCTGGGCCTGTCGATGGGCGTCCGCACGTTCGGGGAGGACGGGCCATGAGCGTGCTGTACCTGGTGGTGCCGTTGGCGATTCTGCTGGCCGGCGGCGCGCTGGCGGGCTTCGCATGGGCCCTGCGCGGCGGGCAGTACGACGACATGGAAACGCCGGCGGTTCGCATGCTTTTTGATGATGAGGATGAACGCGGCGCGTCATGAAAGAGGCCCGCGGCGCGACGGAGCGATTGGGGCATTTCACCCACTTGGCGCACCGCGGTGGCGCGATGGGCGCACGGGGATGACACTTCGGACGCGGTTATGCGCAAGCAATGATGTAAGTCCTTATTCGATCGCGCACCGGCGCGCCGAGGTTTCCGCGCCGGTGCGCACAGGACCGCCCGGTGCGCGCGTGATGCAGCGAAACCGCGGTAAAATCCCCGATTCCGGCGCAGGAACGAAGGCGCACAGGAGGGTCAGAATACCGAGGGGCGGGCGCGCCGGTGCGAATGGGCAATGGAACACAGGCGCGAGCGCAAGAAGAAGCCCACGGCGCCACGCCGTGGGCTTCGGGGTTGAAGTTGTTGGACCGGTTCAGCGGTCGAACTGGCCGTCGAAGGCGATGTTCGAGCGGGGGAAGTCGACGTCGCGGACGAAGGCGGCGGCTTCGGCGGCGCCGTGCTCGCGGTCCATGCGGCTGTCCTCCCATTCGACCGACAGCGGCCCGTTGTAGCCGACGTCGTTGAGGGCGCAGATGATCTGCTCGAAGTCCACATCGCCATGTCCCAGCGAGCGGAAGTCCCAGTAGCGTCGCGGGTCGGCGAAGGTGGTGTGCCCGCCGAAAACGCCGACGGTTCCGTCGCCGCGGTTCCACTGAGCATCCTTCATGTGCACGTGATAGATGCGCTTGCCGAACGTGTAGATGAACTTGACGTAGTCGACGCCCTGATAGCCCAGATGCGACGGGTCGTAGTTGAAGCCGAAGCGCTTGTGGTTCTTCACCGCTTCGAGGGCCCGCTGGGCGCTGGCGATGTCGAAGGCGATTTCGGTCGGGTGCACTTCGAGGGCGAAGTTCACGTTGACCTTGTCGAAGGCATTGAGAATCGGCGTCCACCGCTTGGCGAAATCGTCGAAGCCGCGCTGCCAGAATTTCTGATCGGTCGGCGGGAAGGCGTAGATGCTGTGCCACACGCTCGAACCGGTGAACCCGTTGACGACGGCGGGGAACGGATCGGCCTTGCCCTTCTTGTTGGGATTGGCGTCGACGAATCGGCGGCAGGCCTTGGCGGTGTCGATCATCTCCTTGGCCGCGCGCTTGCGAACGCCTTCGGGCTTGCCGTCGCCCCAGAGACGCTTGGGCAGAATCAGCTTGTGCCGCTCATCGATCAGGTCGCAGACGGCCTGGCCCACGAGATGATTGGAGATCGCGAAAGCGGTCAGCCCGTGATCGAGCAGAATCTCCCAGCGGCCCTTGCAGTAGCTCTTGTCCTTGAGCGCCTTGTCGACCTCGAAGTGGTCGCCCCAGCAGGCCAGTTCGATGCCGTCGTATCCGAACTCGGCGGCCTTGGCGCACATGGTTTCAAAGGGCAGGTCGGCCCATTGGCCGGTGAAAAGCGTGACGGGTCGTGACATGGTGAGCGTACCTCCAGGGGGATGAACGGATGATTTATCCAGCTTGCCTAAACGGAAGTTCACATGATCGCTGCGAAAGCCCGTGGCGTCAATTGGCCGTTTTCACGCTGAAAATCGCGCCGCGGGAATGTAAGTTTTCCTCAAGGCGGGCCGATGATTTGGATAGCCCCATCTCGGACACGCCTATGACCACCACCCACCAAACCGTCTGCGCTCCGTCACTGGTGGTGCACCGCAATCGGCTGTGCGCGATCCTGCGTCTGCCCGCCTGCAGCCCCGTCGTGCTCGCCACGCCGGAGGCGCTGAGCAAACTCGTGGAGGATCATGGCCTGACGCTCACGGACGAGATGGAGGCCCTGCTCAAGGAAGTCGCCGCCCGCTTCGCCACGTATCGACAGGACATCAACGAGATTGTTGCCGAGGGCGTCGCGCCAAAGCCCGGTCGCGATGGCGACATCGAATGGGTCCCGCAGTATTCGCCCGATCATGTCGCTCGCCCCGAAGCGCCGAACGGCGAGGCGATCAACTTCTATGAAGTCTCCGCGTTCCAGTTCGTCGAGGCGGACGTGCATGTGGCGACGCTACTGCCGCCGCGTCCGGGCAAGGCGGGCGTCGACGTGTTCGGTCAGCCGATCGCATCGGAAGCCGGCAAGCCCTTCCCGCTGGTCTGCGACAACTCGATCAACGTGCTGCCCGACGGACGCGTGATGACCGCGAAGGCGGGCATCATCGAACATCGTGATCAACATCACCTGCGTGTCAGCCCCATCCTCCGCATCCCCGGCCACGTCGACTTCTCCACCGGCAATGTCCGCTTCGACGGCACCGTGCAGGTCGGCGGCGATGTGCGCGATCAATTCGAGGTCGACTGCACGGGCGACGTGCAGATCGGCGGATCCATCGAAGCGGCGCACATCCGCTGCGGCGGCACGCTCCGCGCCGCCGGAGGCATGGCCGGCAAGGACACCGGCCGCGTCGAAGTCGGATCGCACATGTGGGCGCGCTACCTCGATGGCGTGCGCGGCACGGTGCGCGGACGGCTTTGCGTCACGCGCGAAATCCTCATGTCCCAGCTCATCGTGCTCGGCGACGTGCAGCTCATCGGCGGCGCCGGCTCGGGCAACGCCATCATCGGCGGACTCCTCTGCGCCGCCGGGGCCGTGACCGTGCAGAGCGTCGGCAGCCCCGCGGGTATCACGACCCACCTGCGCCTCGGATTCGTCCCCGAAGTCGGCAAGAAACTCGACGAGCTGCGCGAAACACTGAGGAAGATCGACGCGGATCTCAAGTACCTGCATCATCAACATGACGAGGCAAGCGACGACGACGACATTCATTTCCTCGCCGGCCGAATCGCGAATCTTGAAGCCCGCCGGCGCGAATCAGCGATGGAGTACGCCGGTCTGAGCCGGGAATTTGAGAAGCGGTGCTTCGTGAAGCTGTCGGTGACAGGCGCGATTCACCCGGGCGTGTTCATCACCATGCCGCAGCTTCGGCTCGAAGTCCTGCGGACGATGAACGGCCCGCTGCGTCTGATGCGGATGCCCGACGGCCGGCCGCGCCTCGAGAACGGGCGGGGTGAGGAAATGAACTTCGCCGAATATTGCCGCATCGTCGAGACGGAATCACTCTGATACGCTATGATCCTCGCCAAGTGGGACCCTGTATTTCGGAGCGGATCGTGTTCTTATTTCCAGCGATTGATCTGCGCGACGGCAAAGTCGTCCGGCTGCTCAAGGGCGATTACGACAAGCAGACGACCTACGCCGCGAACCCGGTCGAGCAGGCCAAGGCGTTCGCAGACGCCGGCGCGACCTGGCTTCATGTCGTCGACCTCGACGGCGCGCGGGCCGGCGAGCCGGTCAACCTCCCCATCATCGAGAGCATCTGCAAGGCGACGAAGATGCACGTCGAAGTCGGCGGCGGCATCCGCAACGACACCACCATCCGCCGCCTCCTCGACGCCGGCGTCCACCGCGCCGTGCTCGGGTCGGCGGCCCTGCAGAACTGGGAATGGTTCAAGTGCACCGTGCACGACAACTTCCCCGATCAGCTCGTTCTCGGCCTTGACGCCCGCAAGGGCAAGCTCGCGGTCGAAGGATGGGAAAAGGAACTGGAGATGACCGCCGTGATGGTCGCCGAGAAAGTCAGCGACTGGCCCCTTGCCGCGATCGTCTTCACCGACATCGCCACCGACGGCACGCTCGCCGGCCCGAATGTCCAATCGACGCGCGAAATCGCCGAGCTGACCCGCGTGCCCATCGTCTCCAGCGGCGGCGTCGGCACGCTCGATCACCTCCGCGCCCTGCGCGATCTGCCCTTACAGGGCGCGATCGTCGGACGCGCCCTCTATGATGGTGCATTCACCATTGCGGAGGCGATCCGTGTCTTTGAACGCGGCGGATAAGGTCATCGGGATTCTGCTGTGCATCGTCGCATCCGCCTCCGCGCAGGTCAGCGACGATGCGAACATGAACTATCTGACCAATGATCATCTGCGGATCGGCGTCGATCTGAATCGCGGCGGTGCGATCGCCTACCTCGGTTTCGCCGGCGAAGACCGCAACCTTATCAACACGCACGATACCGGCCGCTACATTCAGCAGTCGTATTACAGCGGGCCGCGACCTTATGGCGCGGCGCATCCGGCGTGGAAGGACTGGCCGTGGAACCCGATCGGCGCGGGCGATGTGTACAACCATCGCGCGACGGTGCTTGACCACCAGAACGACGGCAAAACGCTGTATGTCAAAACACGCCCGATGCAATGGGCGCTCGACAACGTTCCCGGCGACTGCACTTTTGAAACATGGATCACGCTCCGCGACAACGTCGCTTCAGTGAAATGCCGACTCAACAACGATCGCAATTTCGACAAGGACTACGGCTCCTTCTCGCAGGAACTCCCGGCCGTATACGTCATCGCGTCGCTCGATCAGCTTGTCACCTACGCCGGCGACGCCCCCTTCACGAATCAGCCGGTCACGCACATCGATCATGTCGGCATTCCGTGGACCGCATGGAACAGCACCGAATGCTGGTCCGCCTTCGTCGGCAAGGACGGGCGCGGCGTCGGACTCGTGCAGACGCATACCCTACGCTGGATCGGCGGCTTCAATATCGCGCCGGGCGAAGGCGACACGCACGCCGATGCGACCGGCTACTTCGCCCCCGTGCGCGACGAAATTCTCGATGCGCATATTCATTACGACTATCACTACCAGATTGTCCTCGGCTCGGTCGACGACATTCGCAAAGTCGCTCGACAAGCCGCCGATGATGTGCTGCTGGATTTTCACTTTGAGGCGACCGGTTCGCGGCTCGGTTGGACCTATCGACACGCCCGCGATATGGGCCTGCCGACGACCGGGCCGCTCAAGGTGGTGCTCGAAGAGGACGACCCGCAACTCCTCAGTCCGCCGCAGGCCTGGCAGGCCGATCGCACAAAAGTACTGCGACTCCGCGCTGCGTTCCGCACGAACCAGCCCACCGCCCGGCTCTTTTGGCGATGCCTCGGCGATGCGGACTTTACCGAAGAAGAGTCGCTGGATTTCCCGGTGATATCGGATGGTCAGATGCACGCATACCAGCTCATGATGCACGATCAACCGACATGGCGCGGCATCATCGTGCAGCTTCGCCTGGACCCCTGCGAACGCGGCGGAGCCGGACAATGGGTCAACATCCGCGACCTCCGCGCCGACCCCGACAACTGATCGACCCGCCCGCCGGGCATCGGCGCGGGCATCCGAGTAGAATAAGAGCTATGCACGCCATCTTCGAGGACCGACGCTATCTCATCCCCTTCCGCTCGGCGCTCCTGCCGCAGATCTTCACCGATGTGCTGGTCGTCGGCTCCGGCGTGGCGGGACTCAGCGCGGCGATGTCCGCCAGCGCGCACAGCGATGTGATCGTGCTGGCCAAAAGCGCGATGGACCTGTCCAACACCGCATGGGCCCAGGGCGGGATCGCTGCCGTCGTCGATGAAGGCGACACCACTGATTCGCATATCCGCGAGACACTCGAAGCCGGGGCGGGACTGTGCGATGAACCCGTCGTGCGACGCATCATCGAAGCCGGCCCCGAGCGCGTGCAGCAACTCATCAAGATGGGCATGCCATTCGATCGTGACGAAAGCGGCGCTCTCGCCCTCGGTCGCGAAGGCGGTCAATCCGCCCATCGAATTCTCCACGCCGACGGCGACGCCACCGGTCACGCCCTCGCGCAGACCATGATCCGCGCCATCGCCCGACACGATCGCGTGCGCGTCTTTGATCACTGCTTCGCCCTCGATCTGCTCACCGACCCTTCCCCCGGCGAAACCGGCGGCCGATGCCTCGGCGCGATCACGCATCATCCCAAATACGGCCTGCAAGTCATCTGGGCCAAAGCGACCATTCTCGCCAGCGGCGGATGCGGCCAAATCTACCGCGAGACCACCAATCCTCCCGTCGCAACGGGCGACGGCATGGCGATGGCCTATCGCGCCGGCGCGAAGCTCGCCGACATGGAGTTCGTGCAGTTTCATCCGACCGTGCTCTACATCGCTGGTGCGAGTCGCGCTCTGATCAGTGAAGCCGTGCGCGGCGAAGGGGCGTATCTCGTCGACCGGCGCGAGCGAAGGTTCATGCTCGACGTGCATGAACTGGCCGAACTGGCCCCGCGCGATATCGTCGCCCGTGCCATCAATCGTCAGATCACCAGCGGCATCGACGCCAGCGTCTACCTCGACGCCCGGCACATCGGCCGCGAACGATTCACCGCACGATTCCCCGGCATCACCGCCCTGCTCGCCCGCTTCGACCTCGATCCCTCGCAGGACCTGATCCCCATCCGCCCTGCCGCACACTACATGTGCGGCGGCGTCTGGGTCGATGAACAGGCCCGCACCAACATCCCCGGCCTCTACGCCTGCGGTGAAGTCGCCTGCACCGGACTCCACGGCGCCAACCGCCTCGCCTCCAACAGTCTGCTCGAAGGCCTCGTCTGCGGCAACGAAGCCGGGGCGGCGTGCCATGAATCCGTGTCGCAGGCCGTGCCCCTGCCCATGAAGATCGTCTCCGACATCCGCCCCTCCGATCGCAGCGAACTCGACCTGCCCGACGTCCTCTCCACGCTCCGCAGCGTCATGTGGCGACACGTCGGCATCGAACGCAGCGGCTCGCAATTGGAGGACGTTTCGGAAATGTACGAATTCTGGGCTAGATACACGCTTGATAAAATCTTCGATGATCGCACCGGATGGCAGGTTCAGAACATGCTCCTCATCGGCGCTCTGATCACGCAAGCCGCCAACTGGCGCACCGAAAGCCGAGGCGCGCACTACCGCACCGACTTCCCGCACGACGACCCCAACCTCCGTATGCACGCCTGCTGGCAACACGGCTTGTCCGAGGCCCAGACCCTCCCCGTTCGTGACCCCATTCCGGCTGTTTCATGATCGATACCCATTGCCATCTGACCTTCCCCGAGCTTCATACCCGGCTCGACGAAGTCCTCGCCGGCGCCGCGTCGGCGGGCGTCGATCGGATGATCACGATCGCCACGACTCCCGCCGACGCCGTCAATGCGCAAGCCATCGCCGAAGCGCACCCGCAGGTCCATTTCGCCTGTGGGGTCCATCCGCACTATGCAATCAACGTCGCCCTCAACGAGCTTCCGCCTTTGATCGCACGGGCGGGGCATGATAAGTGCGTCGCCTTCGGCGAGATGGGCATCGACTATCATTACCCCGATCCCCCGCCCGCCGTGCAGCACGAAATGTTTCAGGCCCAGCTCGAACTGATCCGATACAGCGAGATGACCAAGCCGATCATTTTGCATTGCCGCAAAGCCGTCGACGACACGATCGGCCACATCAACGCCTCCGGCCTCGACCCCCGCCGCTTCGTCTTCCATTGCTGCACCGAACACCCCGCCGAAGTCCGCAAAATCCTCGACCTCGGTTCGATGATCTCCTTCACCGGTGTCGTCACGTATAAGAACGCCCCTGAAGTCCGCGAATCCGCCCTGCTCGTCCCCGATGGCCGTATCATGATCGAGACGGATGCGCCTTACCTCACGCCCGAACCCCATCGCAAAATCCGCCCAAACGAACCCAAATTCGTTCCCGCCACCGCCGCCTTCCTCGCTGACCTGCGCGGCATGTCCCTTGACGATTTCATCCAGCTCACTGACGCCAATGCCCGCCGGTTTTTCCAGTTCTGATCGACTATCCCCATCCTGCCAAGACGCGCCGCAATCGCTCCATCGCCCGCCCGGGTTCTAAGAATGATCATGGCGCTTTGATGACAACGTCATCAAGATACATTTCATCCTTGCCGACGACGAAGGCGATGTTGCTCTTAGTGGCGTGAGCGATGCCTTCGGACTGGTAGGATCCGACGTCCTTGCCGTCGATGACCAGTTCCATCGTGTCGCCCTTGATGCGGACGACGGCTGTGGACCAGTCGGCCCCGGTGATCGGAAAGTCGACGAATTTCTGATGTGCGGCGATGACGGCCTTGGATTCATCATTGAGCGAACCATCTTTTTCCTTCTGTGCGTAGACCTTGTTCGAGAACACGCCGAACTTGCCGTCCTGGAATTTGACGCCTTTGGGCGTCAGGGCGACGCGGCAGATGTGGCCGGCGTGGGAGTCTTTGTAGCTGCGGTCGTTGAAGGCGATCTGGAGGCCGATGTTCTTGTCGACGGGCTTGAAGCGAACGCTGACTTCAAAATCGGGGCCGGGCTCGACATTGACGTTCTGCACGGCGTTGTGTCCGGGTTTCATGATGCAATGCAGCTTTCCGTCCTCGATGCGCGCTTCCGACGAGTAGAGCCGCCACGTCTTGCTCAACTCCGCGGCGGAAAAGTCGTCCTGAAAGAGTACCTTGCCGTAATGATCGGCGGGGATTTCGCCGGCGGAGAGCACCGTGACGGATGCGACGATCAGAAGCGCGGCGGTGACGATAGTGGTTCGGGTCATGGCGGGTGGGTTCCTGTGCAAGAAGGTACCAGACGCTTCACTGCGCTCAGCGCCAGCGTGACGATTATTGTAGTTTCTCCGAGGATTTCAGGTTTTCGAGGATATTCTGCGAGACGACGGAGCCGAGGAACTCGTAGCCGGGGGCGCCGTAGTGGCAATGGTCCTTGGGGTTCTGCCATTCATCGACGTGCGGGAGAATCGCGGTGTAAAGATCATCGATGGCGACGCCGCGCTTTTTCATGAGCTCGGCGGCGGCGGCGTTGAAGTCAATGATGCCCTGACGATGGGCGTCATCGGTGTTGAGCGGTGTGGAAGTGGCCCAGACGAGCTTGGCGCCGGTGGCCTGAAGCCGATCGATGAGCTTATTTAAATTAGCGAGATAGTCGGCGCGCGATGTTTTGCGATTGACATCGTGGATGCCGAAGTTGAAGTGGATCAGATTCCAGTGCCCGTCACCGAGCCATGCATCGAGATGGTCAAGCCCATAAGAGGTCGGCCCGCAGTTGGCGGGGGCGCGGTGGAGATTGACTTTGCCGTCGAGGGCGTGGCGTGTCGGCACGGTGTAGCCGCGTGAGATGGAATCGCCGATGAGCAGGACGCGCGGCAGGGATGGATCATCTTTGACATAGTCCCAGGCCGTCTCCTCGTGCCGATCGACTTTCTGCATCTGATAGATCGGCAGATAGAACGAGCCGAGGTTTTCGGCGAGCACGTGCTCCCACTTCTGCTGATCAGGCGGCAGCGTGGCGACCCAAGCGTCGAAGGCGGCGGCCCGGCGGGCGTCCTCCTTTTCCTTGGCGGCCTTTTCGGCGGTGCCATCGGGTTCGCCGGTGGCGGCGGGCGCGACTTGGAGGGCGTGCAAAGCAAACAGGATCGCGAAGATCACGAGCGTCGATGAGCAGGCGGGTCGTTGCATCGGGGCTCCTGTACGGATGTACCAGACGCTTCGCCGCGACGGCTCAGCATCGGCGTAGGGTCAATCTTCGGGTTCGTTCGATTTCGTCGGGGCGGTGTCGGGGTCGTGGGTGTTGTCCCATGAAATGTTGCGATCGTTGGGTTGATCGGGTCCGGGCGTGGAGCGGCCGGATTCGACCTGATGCGCGAGGAGCGTTTTGAGCTCGGTGACGATGGACGGCTGGGTGTCGTAGATGTTCTTCGTTTCGCCGATGTCGTCGGTGATGTGATAAAGCTGACCGGGCTGTTTGGCGACGCCGTTGCTCCAACCGCCGGAACCCTTGCCGAGGATCAGTTTGAAGTCGCCCTTGCGGATGGCGAACAGACCGTTGAGACCCTGACTGATCGCCGAGTCGCGGACGGGGTGATCCTCGCCGCGGAGGATCGGCAGGAGACTGACGGAGTCTTCGCCGGCCGTCGGCGGGAGTTTGTAGCCGACGATTTCGGCGAAAGTCGCCATGAAATCGGCATGCTCGGCGAGCTGGTGGGTCACTGTTCCCGGTTTCGTCACGCCGGGGTAACGGATGATGAAGGGCACGCGATGCCCGCCTTCCCATGCATCGCCCTTGTACCCGCGCAGCGGGCCGCTGGCGTGATGGCCCATCTTCTCCATCCGATCGACGCCGATGTACGGAGCGCAGCCGTTGTCGGAAGTAAGGATGACGAGGGTCTGATCGGCTTCGCCGGAAGCGTCAATGGCGGCGAGGACGCGGCCGATGATGGCGTCGGTTTCCATCACAAAATCGGAATACGGGATCATGCCGCTCTTGCCGCGCCACTCGGGCGTGACGGCGAGCGGCGTGTGCGGGGCCGTCAGCGGAAGATACAGGAAAAAGGGCTTGCGCGCTTTGGCGTTGTTGACGATGAACTTCTCCGCGCGATCGGCGAGCGTCGGAAGAATGGCATCGAAGTCCCAATCCTTGAGGGCCGGTCCCTGCTGCGAAGCGAGATGACCTTCGAACTGCCTGGGGGGGAGAAAATCAGAAGGGATGCCGAGCGTGTGATCATTTTCGATGAAGCAGTACGGAGGCCAGTTGGGGACGTCGGTTCCGAAGTAGGTATCGAATCCGCGCGTGGTCGGGCCGCCGGCGATGGCGCGGGAGAAGACGGCCTTCCAGATTTCGCGATCCTTATCGGTTGGGTTGGCGTTATGTGCCGCCTGCCGGAAGGCGGAGCGTTCGCCCTTTTCGATGGGCCAGTCCCAGCCGAGGTGCCACTTGCCGATCGCGCCGGTCGTGTACCCGTTGGCCTTGAGCATCGAAGCGAGCGTCATGCGATCGGGTGCGATCAGCGGATTCTCCCAGAGGCCGACGATACCCCGGGTGAGGCGCGTACGCCAATGATATCGGCCGGTCAGGAGCGTGTAGCGCGAAGGGGAGCAGACGCCGGAACTGGAGTGACCATCGGTGAAGCGAAGTCCCGACGCGGCGAACTTGTCGATGTTCGGCGTGGGAATCTTGCTCTCGGGATTGTTGCAGTGCGGGTCGCCGTAGCCCAGATCGTCGGCGAGAATGATGACGATATTCGGTCGCGGCGTCGGTTCGACCGCGTGTGCGGGCATCGCCGCCAAAAGCATCAGCACGCCCGCCATCGCCAGGAGGCGTGGGAAGAACGGATACGGCCTTTCAAAAGAGGAGGTGATGCGGCGAGAGGTCGGAAACATGTCATGATCCCTTCGTACATAGTCGTCGGCGGGTTTTTGTATTATGAACATTAACCCAATCAGACGCGGCGGGCGAATCGTGGCGATGCTCTGACAGAACGGCGGCGAAGTCGTGTTTAATGCCTCGATCGCAGCACACTTATCCGGCATCCGGGATATACTGTGGAACCCGCCAGGCCTCCCGCCGATATTGAAAACCCCAAGCCGAACCCGCCGCGGCAATCACAGCACCGCCATTTTTGAAGTGGACCCTCATGCATCACACGATAAGACGCCGCATCTACGTTCTGTTCTTCGTATCGCCCATGCTGGTTTGGATCGCCGGTTCGCCGGGGGCGGAGCCGACGACGTCCGTGACGACGACGGTGATGACGGATCCATTTGAGAATGTCGCGCCGGTCGCGCGGGATCGCAGCGTGGTGGTGGAGGCGGGGACGACGACGGTGACGCCGAGCGTGCTGCTGGGCACGTATGACGTGGAGAACGATGCGCTTTCGGTGGCGGACTGCGCGAAGCCGGTGCACGGCAAGGCGACGGACAATCACGACGGTACATTCACCTACACGCCCGACGCGGGCTACCTCGGCGACGATGCGTTTGCGTTCATGATCGCCGATGCGCGCGGGGCGCGGTCGTCGGCGACGATGCACGTGCGCGTCATCAAGCCGACGAATACATGGTCGACGACGCACTTCATCGACCTTGCCGACATCGTTGTCAACGGGCAGCCCGTGGTTTTTGACAAGTCCGCCACGACGCCGCGTGCAGTCGATTACGATGGTGACGGGCTGATGGATCTGCTCGTCGGCGCGGACGGGACGGTTCTGCTGTATCGCAACGTCGGCACCGCCCACGAGCCGCGCTTCGCGGCGGCGCAGAAGCTTCGCGGCGCCGACGGCGAGATCGCGTTCAAGGCGTCGCGCGTGTCGATCTGCGTCATCGACATGGACGGCGACGGGCGGACGGACTTGATGGTCACGCCGAATTCGGATCGTCAGCCGCGCTGGTACCGCAATGTGAGCGACAAGCCCGGCGGCATGGAACTGGCCGCACCGCTCATGCTGCACAATGCCGACGGTTCGACGCTGGTCGCAGCCGATCAACGCATCGACTTCGGCGACCTCGACGGCGACGGTCGCGTCGACCTCATCACCGGCACGGGCGCCGGCCCGATCAAACTCGCTCGCAATGTCGGCACTGCGTCATCGCCCGCTTTCGCCGAGCCAACGACGGCGCTCGACGGGGACGGCGCGACGATCGACGGCGCGTACAACCTCAACGTCCGGCTGATCGACATCAATCACGACGGCGCGGTCGATCTGCTCGTGTCGTACAACTGGGGCACGATCAACTACTACCTCAATCATCCGACCGGCGGGTCCGCCCGGCTCGACAGCCCCAGCACATTGAGCGTCGTCGGCCCCGACAGCGCGGCGGTCAATCTGCATCAACTGACCGACGGCCCGATCATCGACCTGGCCGACTTCAACGGCGACGGCACGCCCGACCTCGTCATCGGCAATCAGTCCAATGGCAAGCTGCGACTGGCGCGCGGTGACGGAGCGGCCGGATATGTCCAGCAGATCAACGACATACTCGCGGCGCATCCGAAGGACCTAGACGCGGCCCTCAACGACGCCGCCGACGACACGCTCAAAAAGAAGCTCATCAATCTGCACATCGCGCTCTACGACTACGTGATGAACTTCGCCACGCCGTCGCAGCGGCACGCCATCGCCGAGTCGATGTTCGCGATGATCGAGCGCTATCCGCAGTATTTTCATCATCAGCAGTTTCCTTTCGACAAGAAGGGGAATCTGCCGGCGCTGGCGGCGCAGACGTGGGTGACGTTGATGATGACCGATTACTACAATCCGGCGCACCGGCAGCGGCTCGTCAAGGCGGTCGGGTTCACCGATGCGTACGCCAAGCTCATCGTAGACACCGGGCTCATCTACGTCGACAACCTCAACAATCCGCGCGGCGCCGAGGCGATTTACCAATGGCTTCGCACGGTGCCGCGGCATGTGTATCCGGGCGTGTGCATCACGGCGGCGGACTGGATGGGCGACAGGTCGCTGTTCGTGCGCGGCCACGCCAAGAACACCTTCAACGGCAAACCCGTCGACGTCGGGGAATACGCCTTCGGCCCCGACGCCCGCAACATCATCGGCGATCGCGGCAGCGAGAACTGGTTCATGACCGTCGTGCACCATGAAGCGTGTCACGATCTGGATGCGTACGTGCGGCAGTTTCCCGATCTGTCTCGGCGATGGGGACAAGTGCTCGTCGCGGCGGGCGGTCCGGATGTCCGCGCCGATCCGAAGACCGGCTGGTTCAGCATGAAACTCACGCAGGAGCACTTCAAGGAGGCGGGTCTTTGGGACGGGGAGGGCAAGACGTGGGACGAGGCGTGGAAGCAGTACTGGTCCAAACCGCCGGGCTCCGAGTGGAAGGAATTCGGGTTCATGCGCGGGAACGTCGCATGGTTCCTCGTCACGTCGCAGGAATCGCTCGCTTCGCAGGGCAATCAGTATTTCAACAGCGGCGAAGGCCGCATCCAGGTCGCCATCGACCGCTTCCGACGGGGGTACAAGTCCAACCTGACCGAGGTGCTGTTTTTCATGGACATCTGGTCGGTCGGGCTCGACAAGATGAAGCTTTACGAGAACGACAACGCCTGCAATCAGATCATCCGCTTCGTCAAACTCGGCCGCAATGCGCAGGGCTACATCGACCGCGTCGATTTCGGCGATCACGCTTATGAATTCAAGGTGGATGAACGCGGCGTTGTGACGGAGATCATCGCCGCGCCGTGATGACCAAAGGTCCGATTCAGCGCAAACGCCACGACCCGTAGCCATAGCCCGGCTCGCTGGAGAGATCGACTTCCGAGCCGTGGGGCGTGCGGACAAGCCAGTCGTACATGTTGGCGCCGGACTCGGTGAACGGGACGGCGGCGGCGGAGCCGTCGAAGCAGGCGTAGTTGCTCATCCCGTCGGGATGCCAGATGCCGAGTTGGTCGGTATTGCCGGTCGTCATCTCGACGTTGACGAAATTGATGTGGTTGGCAGGGTCTTCTTCGAACATGAGCGGCGTGGGGACATTGGTCCATGTGCCGAGCTTCGGATCGCGGACGCGCGCTGTGGTGCGAATCTGATCGAGATAGGCACCGGCCCATGTCCCGGGGACGGAGTAGTCGAAGAAGCCGTTGGACCCGATGCCGCTGTTGAGCACGCCGTCGCGCAGGCCGGGGCAGCGGTACAGACGCGTGAACTGATGCGGAATGGACTGTCCCGGCGGGGTGTCGAGGCCGATGTACGGGGCGAGCAGGCCGGTGTGGTTCCATCCGAAGACGGCATGCGCCTTCTCGCCGACTTCCGCGCCGAACCAGGGTTGTGCTTCATAAGGATTGAGCGCGCTCCATCGCCACCACACGCCGCCGGGCAGAATCTGCCGGTGCTCCCCGGCGAACATGAAGAAGGCGATGCCGACCTGCCGCTGCTGCGTGCGGCAGACGACCATGCGAGAAATCGCCGTCGCGCGCT
This sequence comes from Planctomycetota bacterium, assembly GCA_016125255.1. Taxonomy (NCBI): domain Bacteria; kingdom Pseudomonadati; phylum Planctomycetota; species Planctomycetota bacterium. The sequence continues at coordinate 27,752 of WGMD01000021.1, forward strand.
GAAGACTCGGCAAAAGAATCGCGATCAGCAGCGCGATGATGGCGACGACGACGAGCAGCTCGATCAACGTGAAGGCGCATTGAGCGGCGAGGCGCGTCGCCGGGCGTGTTTCAGAATGGATCGATGCGTCATTCATGTATCAACAGATTCAAAGCGACGGCCCGATCTTCACCGGGCTGCCGCATGCAGGCAGACATCGGTTAAGACGCCCGGCGTTGGCGAGCGCCCGCGAGCATCGCCAAAAGCGTCAATCCGGCCGGCAGCGCTTCGGGCGTCGGAATCATGACGCCGAAGAAATTCATCTGCGCCCCGCCGACGTTCCCCGCCGGCGGATTCTGACCCGTCACCGTGATTTTCAGATACTGCGCAACCTGCTGAGAGAACATGTATGCGTGCAGCAACTGGTCCGCAGCGAACGAGGTGATCGTCGTCGTCGGATCCGAGCCGTCGAAGATGTTGTCCATGCTGAACTGGATGGTGATCGAATCGGGCAGGTCATTGAGGAACCCGCCGCTGTCATTGCGGTTGGCCCAGTTGATGCCGTCGATCTGCGCGACGCCGCCGAGGTCGAGCGTGAACGAGGTCGGACCTTCGCCGTTGGCGGCCCAGTCGGCGTTGACGCCGGTGAGCTGATTGTCGAAAAGATGATCGACGACGTAGCGCGAGCTGAACTCGGAGGGGTGGGTCAGAATGGTGGGCGTGGGAAGTTCGCGGCGTTCGTAGAAGATCATCTCATTGACGCCGGTGTTGTTCGCCCCGCCGGTCGCATCGAGACGGACATAGCGGGCGTTGATCGGCGTGCTGAAGGTATCGCTGTCGGCGGCGCCGCTCTTGGTGTAGCTGAGCGTGGCGACGGTCGTGGCGAAATTCGAGACGTTCGAGAAGATCAGGTCGTAGGACGAGAGCTGATCGCTGGATGAAAGACGATCGATGAAATCGAACCCGCTGATGGGCTTGGTCGCACCGAGATCGAAGTCGACGAACATGTTCGTACCCTGCCCGGCGGACGCGTATTCGATGCCCGCGGGGACGGAGCCGCTGAAACCGACAACGTTGTTGACGGCGTTGGCGGCGACATAATTGCCGTTGAAGGCGGTGGCGGCGTTGTAGGCGCTGACGCCGGAGACGATGCTCGAATGATGCGGCGTGCGGAGGAAAATCGCCTCCATCAGGCCGACGTTGTTGTTGCCGCCGGTAGCGACCTGGGTGTCCACATCGAAACGAAGGCCCTGCGTGTAGAGGCCTGGCGTCAGGGCGTAGACATCACTGCGGCCTCGAATGCCGGCGGTGACGATGCTCTGTGAGCCCGCGTCGTAGGTCAGCGTGATGTTCTTGAATAGATCATCCGCCGCGCCGGAGTCACGGTTGATGAGAATCGCGCGATCGACCGCCTGCACCGAACCGAAGTCGAACTGCACGAAGGTGTTCACCCCGCCGTGCAGCGACGCATAGTCGGCATTGTTGCCGTTGATCGCATTGGAAGCGGGAAACGAGCCGCTGAACGCAGTGAACGCGCTGCTGATGGAGACCGGCTCGACGATCTCCGCCCGTGCCGATCCGATCATGCCGAATGCCACCACCATCATGCCGGTCAGGCCTCTGACGACGCGAACACTCATCATCCTGGTCATTTCGATTCTCCTGAAATGGAATGGCTCTCCGCTGGTTGTCTGCCCGCGGGAGAATGGATTTGGTCCGTTGTGACCTCGGTCGCCGTCTCATCGCCGAAGAACTGAATCAGCGAGGCGCCCGGGTGCGATCGGGGATCGCCGTTCCCGATGAACAAGACGCGCACATACCGCCCCGTCATCGGCGTCATCAGGTACCGATGCGCCGCCGCGTCCAGCTCGGGCTTGATCGCGATCGGCGGAAAGTCCGCAAAATCGCTCGAATCTGAGGCGGCGAGTTCGAGTCGCGTGATGCGGTCCACGTTCGCATCGCCGCTGTCGCGCCGATGCGCGAAGCGCAGTCCGCGCACCGTCACACGCTGATGGAAATCGACGATGACCCACTGCGGATCGCTCCCGTCGCCGGCCCAGTCGCCGCCGATCACCGCCGCCTGTTCCTCGAACAGATGCGCGACCGCGAAACGATTCGGGTCGCCGCGAAATACGCTCGACGCCGCGACGACCTCGGGCGTGACCAGCGGGTTCATCGAAAGCTCGTCCGCCACGATCGCCGCGCTGCGGAACGGCTCGACCTTGCCGTCCGCGCTCAAACGCCAGCCCTGCCCCGCCGTCAACCCGATCGCGTTGTCGGCGCTGGCGATGACGATCTGCCCCTGCTGCACATGCACAACCGTCGCGCCATCGGGCCTGATGCGCATCAGGAATTGCGTGCCCAGGTCGGTGACGCGATAGCCCAGCGGCGTATCGACCGTGAAGCCGCGCGCCTGTTTGGGGACGATCGCCATAAGCGTGCCATGCGTGAGACGGCCGCGATTGTCGGTCGTCGCCTCGAAGCTGCACGGTCCGGCCAGCTCGACCACCGCGCCGCGATCGAGCATCACCTGCGCCTGACCGGACACAAGCCGCAGCGCATCCGGCGGCAGGTCCGAACCGAGCCGAAGCTGCGACTGATCATCGGCGAAGACGGCGTGGTTCAAGTCTGTAAGCATCGCCACCGCCGCGCCGCGCCCCGTATGCCCCGCCGCGCCGCGGTCCGCTTCATGTGGTCCGAGCAACCACCATCCCGCCGCCGTCACGAGCATCACGATCGCCGCCGCGACCGCCATCGCCGGACCGATTCGCCAACGGCGATGCGCCGCCGGGCTCACCGCCGCGCGCGCCCCGCTTATTTCCCATGACAATTCCGCGTTCAGAGACATCAGCTCGACGTATGCCCGCCGCGCTTCGTCGCTCTGTTTAAGCAGGCCGATCAGCGACGCCGTGTCCCCGCCGAGCATGACGCTCGCGAGCGTGTCCTGCGTGTCGGATTCGGTCAGGTCGAAGTTCATCGTTACAGTTCCGCCACCGTTTTGCGGATGCACGCCAGCAGCAGGTGATGCGCCTTGGCGATAAGCCGGTAGACGGTCTTGTCTGATCGCTCGATCTCGCGGGCGATGCGGTCGATGGGCATTTCCTTTTCGTAGAACATGCCGATGAGCCGGCGTGACTCTTCGGGCAGTTTGGTCAGACATACCGCCAGCGCTTCGCGTCGCGCGTCGTACTGCTCGTGCACCGCCGCCGCCTCGTCAGCGAGCTGCTCGAAAAGCTGATCGTCGAAGAGCGTCTGTTTGGCCGACGCTCGCCTGCGGAAGTTCATGACCTCCAGCCGCGCCGTCGCCAGCGCCCACGCCGCGAAGTCCGACCCGGGTTCGAACGTATCAAACTTCCGCCACAGGATCGTCACCGTCTGCTGCACCAGGTCCTCCGCGTCGGCCGGATTGGCGACCAGCGAGCGGATGAATCCGTAAAGCCGCCGCTGATGGGCGGTGAACAGGTGCATGAAGGTTTCCGGGTTCGGCTGCGTCAAAGTGGATCATTCCCCAAGCGCGGATCGCCCCGCTGATGGGGATACGTCGCGCGCCCCGACATTTTCTCATCTTCAATTTTACCAGCCGCGACATGACCCTGGGAAGGGGAATTTCGCCCCCCGGAGCGGTAAAATGCTGTCCCCGATTTCCAGAAGGAGTTTCCATGGCCCGCAAAATGACGATGACCGAGCAGATTCTGGCCCGCCACGCCGGTAAAACCGAGGTCCGCCCCGGCGATAATATCTGGGTCGACGTCGATGTCCTTATGACCCACGACGTCTGCGGGCCCGGCACGATCGGCATCTTCAAGGAACGCTTCGGCCCGAACGCCAAGGTCTGGGACCCGAGCCGCGTCGTCATCATCCCGGACCATTACATCTTCACTGCCAACGAAATCTGTCACCGCAACATTCAGATCCTCCGTGACTTCGTCCGTGAGCAGGGTCTGCGGTATTACTACGACCCCGAGTTCGTCAAGAACGAACCGGGCATGCCCAATCCCTACCGCGACCCGACCAAGACGAACTACAAGGGCGTCTGTCACAAGGCGCTGCCCGAAGAAGGTCACATCCGCCCCGGCGAAATTCTGCTGGGCACGGACAGCCATACCTGCACCGCCGGCGCGTTCGGCCAGTTCGCCACGGGCGTCGGCAATACCGACGCCGCGTTCACCCTCGGCACCGGCAAGACCTGGCTCAAGGTGCCGCCGACGATGAAGTTCACGTTCCATGGCCAAATCCCCCCGTACCTGACCGCCAAGGACCTCATCCTCGCCGTCATCGGCGAGATCAGCGTCTCTGGCGCGACCTACAAGAGCATGTACTTCACCGGCGAAGGCATCGGCTCGCTGACGCTCGAAGACCGCATGACGCTGACGAACATGGCGATCGAAGCCGGCGGGAAGAACGGCATCTGTGATGTCGATGAAAAAACGCTCAACTACGTCAAGGCCCGGTCGAACCGGCCCGAGTGGCACGTCGTCGTTGAAGATGACGGCGCGGCGTATTGCTACGAACATACGTGGGACCTTGGCACGATGGAGCCGATGGTCGCCAAGCCGCACAGCCCGGACAACAAGGACCTGGCGCGGAACTGCACGGAGGTGAAGCTCGACCGCGCATACATCGGCTCCTGCACCGGCGGAAAGATCACCGACATGATCTTCGCCGCCGCCCTGCTCAATGGGCACAGCGTCAGGATTCCGACGTTCGTCGTGCCCGGCTCGACGGAGGTCCACGCCGACATGCAGCGCCTCAACGTCAAGGGCGAAACGAAAAAGCCCGGCGAAAAGTCGATTCAGGACATTCTCCAGGACGCCGGCTGTCAGGTCGGCCCCTCCGGCTGCGCCGCGTGCCTCGGCGGCCCCGCCGACACGTTCGGCCGCCTCAACGAACCCATCAACTGCATCAGCACCACCAACCGCAACTTCCCCGGCCGCATGGGCCACAAGGAAGCCGGCGTCTTCCTCGCCAGCCCCCTCACCGTCGCCGCGTCCGCCCTGACCGGCCACGTCACCGACCCCCGCGAATACATCTCCGAACCCATCGCGACGGGCTCGGCGGGATTGGTGTGAGGATCAACCATGCGGTTCGAATGGGATGCCGGCAAGGCGCGGAGTAATGCCGCCAAGCACGGCATCACATTTGACGAGGCAGCGACTGTATTCACAGATCCGACGGGCCTGTTGATGCCGGACCCCGAGCATTCTTCGGAAGCCGAAGATCGTGCGGTGCTTCTGGGATACAGCGACCGGCTACGGTTGCTAGTCGTTGTGCATGTGGAATTCAGCAATGAAACCATCCGCATCATTAGCGCACGTCGCGCAACGAATCGTGAATCTGAGCAATATCACCGACGGTTGGCCTAGAATATGACCATGCGTGACGAATATGACTTTTCAAACGCGATGCCCAATCGGTATGCGCAGCGCATGGCGGCTCAACCGATTTCCACGCCGACGACGCGCGGAGAGCAGCCGCCGACCGGGGTGATTCAGATTTATCGCGACACGCGGGACGAATATCGTTGGCGCCTCGTGATCGCAAATGGCGAAGTGCTTGCGACCTCCGCGCAAAGCTATCCGAATCTTGATGCCTGCCATCGCGCTGTTGATGCATTCGTTCGCGCAACGGCTCATCCCGCCACAACCGAAAGTGGCGCGGCGTAGCAACAACTTCGACAAATGAAAAAGGCGGGGAGACTTAAGTCTCCCCGCCTCGTTCATCCTTGGATATGGTTACAGCCGCGACCGCAGGCGCGGAATCAGAGCGGGGACTTGGGTGCGGTAGGCGGTGTAGTTGTCGCCGTGGAAGCGGATGAGGTCGCGCTCTTCGAAGGGGATGGCGATGAGCATGTAGCCGGTCAGGCCGATTGCCATGACCAGATGCGCGACGGTCATCGTGGGCGTGGCCCAGAAGGCGATGGCCCAGCCGACGTAGAGTGGATGGCGGATGTGTTTGTAGACGAGCGGCGTGCGGAATGGCAGGTGCGTGTACTGCTGGCCTCGGTTGTGGAGCCAGACCTGCCGCATGCCGAACAGGTCAAAGTGATTGATGAGCAGACTCACCAGCGGCACGGCGAGCCAGCCGAAGGCAAACAGCGCATACATGATCCCGCGCGGCACCGGCGAGCGGATGTCCCAGATGACGCCGCCCATCGGTTGCCATTGCCACATGAGCAGCGCCAGCGCGATGCACGAGGCGAGCACGTAGGTGCTCCGCTCGATGGGTTCGGGAATATACCGCGTCCACCACTTCTTGAACCACGGCCGGGCCATCACGCTGTGCTGCAAACCGAACGCGAGCATCAACACGAGATTGACCGCCAGCGCTTCGCCCAGCGGGGCATGCACCGGCCCGTCGATGGACCGCGGCACGAGGAAATTGCCGAAGAATCCCGCCATGTACAGATATGTTCCGAAGAACAGACCGTAACAGGCCAGACCGTACGTGAAGAAAAGTTTGCGTTGCATGATGCGTCCTTTCAGTTGTGCATCGAAGCCGGATACCCGGTGTCTGACGTCACTGTACGCTTGGGGTTGCGGCGGACAAGTTGACTTACGGTGCACCCCGGGGTTGACTCGCGGTGAACCCCCGGCGCTCCGCCCCGTTGACCGGCGCATGAGCCGGCGGTACATTCTGCCCGGCCGGGCGATCCGCGCCGTTGCGGACGAACCGGCTGGAGTTTCACTTCTCACGGGGTCGAGGGTTTTCACCATGGGCTTCATGCAGGAATTCAAGGAGTTCGCGGTCAAGGGCAACGCCATGGACATGGCCGTCGGCATCATCATCGGTGCGGCGTTCAACAAGGTGGTGCAGTCCATCGTCAACGACCTGATCATGCCCCCGATCGGAATGATCATCGGCGGCGTGGATTTCAAGAATTTGCAGATCGTGCTCAAGGACGCAACGGTGTCGGACGCTGGCAAGGAGATTCCCGCCGTAGCGATCCGTTACGGCATGTTCCTCAATACGTGTATCGAATTTCTGATCATCGCGTTCTCCGTGTTCTGCATCGTGAAGATGATGAACCGGCTGATCCGCAAGCGCGAAAAAGAAGAAGCGGCGGCGTGAGCATGGGTCTGACGAGCAAACAGCGCCGGGTCCTGCGGGCGCACGGGCAACGACTCAAGGACGATGCGCACCTGGGCAAGGCGGGGCCGACCGATGCGTTCCTCGCCCATGTCGGGACGCTGCTGGACCGCAAGGAGCTCGTGAAGCTGCGCTTTGACGATGTGGACGGCGCGGACCGGCAGGCGCTGGCGGACGAAGTCAGCGCGATGCTCCAAGCCGAATGCGCCGGCGTGGTCGGGCGCACGATGCTCCTCTACCGCGCCAACGAATCGCTCGACGACGCGAAGCGCATCGCGCTGGATTGACATGAAAAAAGCGCGAGCGAGTCGATGAGACCCGCCCGCGCCCAATGGGGTGACGCAATTCTGATTTCGCTCATTTGAGCATCTTGCGGAACGATTCGTACTCGCGGAGGAAGCCGACGAATTCGCGGCGGTGCTCCTCTTCCTCGCCCTTGAGCTGGATCGCCATGTCCTGCGTCACCGGGTCCACGATGTCGCTGGTCATCTCGATGATCTTCTGGTACTGATCGATGGCGGCGTCCTCGGCCTCGATCACGCCGCGGATCACCGACTCGACGTCGATCGTGCTCTCGGGCGGCTGAAGCGAGGTTTGCTCCATCTTCAGATTTTGCGATCCGGGAATCTGCCCGCCGAGAATCTTGATCCGGTGCGCCACGCGATGGGCATGACCGAGTTCCTCCGTCACGTCCTTGGCGAGCGATTCCTTGACTTCGGTGGCGAGCAGGCCGTCGAGGTGGATCGAGTTGGCGACGTAGTTGGCGACCGTCTCGATCTCCATGTTGTAGCTGTGCTGCAGGGCCGCGACGATCTGATCGCGCTCGGCGTCGGAGAGGGTCTGCTTTTTTTTGATTTTTGTTGCGGTGGTCATGGTGAATTCCTTTCTATAAACTACGATGCACCAGAAGAGGCCAAATTACACCCTGCGTCCCTGTGCAATACCCGCCATTGATACGCCGTTGGGACTGCCGTGGTTCAATAGAATCGTGTCAAGGAGCCAGGATTCATGCAATTCAAGCACTTATCGATGCTCGCCGTGCTGCTGACGATGTGTGTCCCCGCAATGCGTTCGCAGGGCGCGGAAAAACCCAACATTCTTTACATCTTCGCCGACGATCTGTGCTTCGAGACGATCAACGCGCTGGGTTATTCGGAGGTGCAGACGCCGAATCTCGATCGTCTGGTGACCGAAGGCACGACGTTCACGCATGCGTACAACATGGGCGCGTGGCAAGGCGCGGTGTGCGTGTCGAGCCGGACGATGCTCAACACCGGGCGATTCCTCTGGCGCGCCGACGCGGTCAAGGACCATCTGGGCGAGGAGGCGAAAGGGCATCGGATGTGGTCGCAGATCATGAGCGATGCGGGCTACGAGACATACATGACGGGCAAATGGCACGTACGGATCGAACCCAAGAGCATTTTCGATCACGTCAAGGACGAACGGCCGGGGATGCCCAATCAGACGCCCGCCGGGTACAACCGCCCCGTCGAAGGCGAGCCGATGAAGTGGCATCCGTGGGACGAGGAGTACGGCGGATACTGGAAAGGCGGCAAGCACTGGTCGGAGGTGCTGCGCGACGACACCCTCGAGTTCATCGACGCCGCCAAAAATTCCGACAAGCCGTGCTTCATGTACATCGCGTTCAACGCCGCGCACGATCCTCGGCAGTCGCCCAAGGAATACGTCGAGCGCTACAAGCTCGACGACATCGCGGTGCCGGTGAACTTCATGCCGGTCAATCCGTTTCACGAAGCGATGGGCCTCGGGCCGGCATCGCCCAAGGCGCTGCGCGACGAGGCGCTGGCGCCGTTTCCGCGGACGGACTACGCCGTCAAGGTCAATCGGCAGGAGTATTACGCGCTGATCACGCACATGGATACGCAGATCGGCATGATTCTCGACGCGCTGGACAAGAGCGGGAAGCGCGACAATACATGGATCATCTTCACCGCCGATCACGGGCTGGCCGTCGGGCAGCACGGGCTCATGGGCAAGCAGAGCATGTATGACCACAGCGTGCGCGTGCCGTTCATGATCGTCGGGCCGGGCGTGGCGAAGGGCGCGAAGATCGACACGCGCATCTATCTGCAGGACGCCATGGCGACCGCCATTGACTTGGCCGGTGCGCCCAAGCCCGAGCATGTGGAGTTCAAGAGTCTGCTGCCGCTGCTGCATGGCGAAAAAGATGCGCACTACGGCCAGACGATCTACGGCGCCTACATGCACTTTCAGCGCATGATCACCGATGGGGACTGGAAGCTGATTCTTTATCCCAACGCCAAATCGGTGCTGCTCTTTAACATCACCGACGATCCGAACGAACTGCACAACCTCGCCGACGATGCGAGCCAGAAGGCGCGGATCCACGGGCTGTTCGAGAAGCTGCTCGAATTGCAGAAGCAGATGGACGACAAGCTCGACCTGAAAGCGACGTACCCCTCGCTGTAATCCGATTCGTTCATCAAACATCGACCTTTTTTGCATGCGCCGACATTCCAACATTCTCAAGAATGTTGGAATGTCGGACGTGCCAATTACGAAAGACAGCCGGGCCGCTACGCGGCCCTGGACCAGGGTCGCGTAGCGACCCGGCTGGAGGGGTCGCGTCAGGAATGTCAGTTTATCAGGCGGGCTTGACTTCGACGAAGCGGGCGACGCTGCGGAGGGCTTCGAGGACGGCGAAGTCGCTCTTGATCTTACCGCTCTCGCCGACGATGCCCTTGACGGGGGCGAGCTTGGTGGGCGAGGTGGAGTACATGCGGCCGCCGCGCTGCTTGGTGATGGTATTGCGTTCGCGGACCTTCTTGTCGATGGCGACGACGCGGGCGTGAGCGGGGTCCTTGGCCAGGATGCGCTGGAGGGTCTTGACGGCGGCGCGGTTGGACGGTGCTTTGACGATCTTGACGTCCAGAACGGTGCCGGGCTTGACATCGGGAATATTGGCGGACATGGCGGTCTCCGGGCCTTTGGGCCGAAAAGTAGAGTCGAGTATTGTTGACGGGATGGGCGCGTGAGTCAAGGCATGCGACAAGAATCGCGTCCTACCACCGGAGCACCCTCACCCCGGCCCTCTCCCGGGGGGAGAGGGGGTGTGCTGCTAGGTATTTCGATCATTCGTCGGCGATGGTGACTTTGACCATCTTGTCACCCTGCTTGATGGCGTCGACGACTTCCTGGCCTTCCAGGACCTTGCCGAAGACGGCGTGTTTGCCGTCGAGCCAGTCGGTTTTGAGATGGGTGATGAAGAACTGGGAGCCGTTGGTGTTCGGCCCGGCGTTGGCCATCGAGAGGATGCCGGGGCCCGAGTGCTTGAGCTTCAGGGCGGACGGCTCATCGGCGAACTTGTAGCCGGGCCCGCCGGTGCCGGTCCCCTGCGGGCAGCCGGTCTGGACCATAAAATCCGGGATGACGCGGTGGAACTTGAGCCCGTTGTAGAAGCCGTCGTTGGCGAGCTTCTCGAAATTGGCGACGGTCTTGGGGGCTTGGTCGGCGAAGAGTTCGAGGCGGATGGTGCCGCGGGTGGTTTCGATGGTGGCGGTCTTCATGGGGTCTCCAAAGATCGGGGGTGTGACGAATGGGCCATGATGACGAAAAGATTGCCAAGCCGCAAGCGGCTCACTGGGCGACGAGGCGGAGGATCTTGGACGTGACGAACCAGCGCAGCTCGGCGGAGCCCGTGTTCAAGTCGGCGGTCAGACACGCGCAGCCGGCCTTCTTGAAATCGACGAACGCCTCGCAGCGGCCCTGTGAGCAGAGCGTGCTGACAAGATGGCTGAACGTCGGTTCATGTCCGACGATCATGACCACCACCTCCGGCCGGGCCGACAACTCCGCGATGATCGCCGACAGATCGGATCCGCCCAGTTCCTTCATCGTCTCGGGCGTTCGGCCGAACGCGCGACCCGCGATCTCCGCCGTCTGAACCGCGCGCGTGAGCGGGCTGGTGAGAATCACATCGGGACGATCGGCGAACTTCGCCAGTCCCCGCATCGCCAGTTCCGTCGCTCGAATTCCGTCGTCCGTCAACGCGCGTGAGAAGTCTGAGCCATCCGCACTGACATCCTCCGCCTGACCATGTCGAACCAGCATGAGAATCATCGAAACGCTCCCGTCGAAGCATATCCTATCCGTTCCGCGGGCGGTTCGGTTGAAAATCATGTCGGAAGGATGGACAATTGCCGGATGGACTGGATTCAGACCTACAGCGGGCGGCAATTTTTCGTCCTCGAGCCCCGCGTCGCCGACATCGACATCGGCGACATCGCCCATGCGTTAAGTCTTCAGTGCCGCTTCAACGGCCACTGCCGGGAGTTCTACAGCGTGGCGGAGCACTCGGTGCGCGTGTCGCATCTGCTCGAAGGTTCGGACGCGCTCTGGGGGCTGATGCATGACGCGGCGGAGGCGTACGTGGCGGACCTGCCGCGCCCGGTCAAACGGCAGATGCCGCAGTTTTCGGAGATGGAAGAGCGGGTGCTCAAGGCGATCGTCGAGTCGCTGGGGCTGGCGTATCCGATGCCCGAATCGGTGCGGCGGGCGGACGATACGCTTTTGGCGACGGAGCAGCGGGATGTGATGGCGCCCCCGCCGGCGGATTGGCTGCTGGACCCGACGCTCGCGCCGCTCGCCCAAAGAATTACGCCCATGAATCCCGCCGAAGCCGAACGGGCGTTTCTGGCGCGATATACTCAACTGACCGCACACGGAGTTTTGACATGAGCGAGGCGCCCCCCACGCCCCAGCCCCAACCGTCCGTCGACCGCATCGTCATCTTCCGAGAGGAAGGCGTGACACGCATGTCCTTCCCCCGCGACAACGTCGATGGAACGACGGTGCGGGAGATGTACGAGATGACGGCATGGCTCATGGACGAAGACAACCTCAAGCTGCTCATTGACTTTACGGATATCCCGCTGGTGACGTCGGGGGCGATGGGGATGCTCGTGACGATGCGCAAGAAGCTCATGAGCACCGGCGGGCAGATGCATGTGGCGATCCCCAACGAGATGGTGCTCGGATCGTTCAAGATCATGAAGCTCGACATTGTGCTGCACCTGTTCGACTCGGTGGAAGCGGCGCGCGGGGCTTTTAAGGCGTAAATCGGCATTGGGGAATGCCCCGATGGCGATTTGTGGGCCAGGTGCGTTTTATTTGACGATTCATGAAATATGACGCCGCCCCGTGTTGCCGGGGGGGCGAAGGATGCTATTATTGAGTCCGCTAATGTTGCGGATTCAGGCGATCGACCCCCGCCCCGCTCCAGCGTCCGACCGTGAAACGCTCCGACGCTCACCCCCCCGCCAAATACAAGGAATCGTTCATGGCCCAGCAGCAGGATGCGACCCCCACATTCGCCAAGCGCGGCATCAACTGGTCCAGACTCGACTGGCCCGTCGTGCTCGGCATCGGCGGGATGCATATCGCCGCGCTCTTCGCTCCGTTCTATTTCACCTGGACCGGGCTGGTGCTCGCGCTTCTGTTCATGTGGCTGACCGCCAACATCGGCATCACCCTCTGCTACCACCGCCTGCTGACCCACCGCAGTTTCAAGACGCCCAAGTGGTTCGAGTACATCCTCGCCCTCTGCGGGTGTCTCGCCTGGCAGGGCGGGCCCGTGCAGTGGGTCGGCGTGCACCGCATCCATCACAAGCACTCCGACGAAGAGACCGACCCGCATACGCCCAATCATGGATTCACCTGGGCGCACATGCTCTGGTGCATGCACAAGGAATGCGAAGGCCGCCGGGGCGTCGACGCGGCCAAGGACCTCCTCCGCGACAATGGGCTCCGCTTCATCAACAAGTGGTTCTGGATTCCGCAGATTGCCCTGATCCCCATCCTCTACTTCCTCGGCGAATACGTCGGGTCGCTCGGCTACTCGGCCAGCGGGCTTTCGTGGGTGCTCTGGGCCGTCGCCCTGCGGACGGTCATCGTGTACCACGGCACATGGTTCGTCAACTCCGCCGCTCATACCTGGGGCTACCGCAACTTCCAGACGAAGGATCATTCGACCAATCTCTGGTGGGTCGCCCTGCTGAGCTTCGGTGAGGGTTGGCACAACAATCACCACGCCTTCCAGCGCTCCGCCGCGCACGGCCTCCGCTGGTACGAAATCGACCCCACCTACTGGATCATCCGCCTCCTCGGCGTCGTCGGCCTCGCCAAGGACATCGTCCTCCCCAAACCCGAAGAAATGCCCAAGTAACCCTGAAATCAGACCTCAGATATCCCCGAAGCCCACGCTTTAAAAGCGTGGGTTTTTTTCATCCCGCCCGTTCCGTCATGCGCGTTTGATGCTGTCGTTCGGTGAGTCCCCGCCCCGCGATGAGCCGATACACCTGCACCTTCACCATATCGTTGACCAGAAACCACCCGATCGCGTACACCCACACAAACCCCGCCAGCTTCCATCCGATCGCCGGCATGAGCCATCCTTGGGCCGCGAACACCGTGGCGACAAGCTGCGTCGACTCCGACGCCCCGAGCAGCGCGAGTCCGGGAAACGGGCGCTGCCAGAAATGTTCGTCCGCCGTCCGCGCCAGGTAGATCGTCATGTGCCCCGCCACCGTCAATTTCAGAAACATCAACGTCTGCACCGTCGGCCGCGCCAGGTGCAGATAGTTCTCGCCCAGCCAGAACATCACGAAACTCGACACCACGCCCAGCAGCCCCAGCGTCGTCGCTACCGTCAATACCCGATGCATGTCCCACCGGACCGGCCGGTCCGGCGCGATCGCCCGGTCATAGGCGATCATCAGAATCGGCCCGTCATTGAGCAGCGCCAGCAAAACGATCATCACCGTCGTCACCGGATAAAAATCGAACACCAGAATCGCCAGCGTCATGAACAAAAGCACGCGGATCGTCTCCGCGATCCGGTAGATCGCGTAGCTCGTCATCCGCCGGAAAATCCGCCGTGATTCGGTGATGGCGTCGACGATGACGCTCAAGCCCGGTGCCGTCAGCACCAGGTCCGCCGCCTGCCGCGCCGCGTCCGTCGCGCCGTCGACCGCCACGCCCACGTCCGCCTTCTTCAAGGCAGGCGCATCGTTGACCCCGTCGCCCGTCATGCCCACAAAATGCCCCAATCGCTCGAGCGTCTCGACGATGGCGAACTTGTGCTCGGGGAACACCTCCGCGAACCCGTCCGCTTGTTCGACCCGCTGATCGAGCGACGGGTCGTGGTCCTCGAAGATCGTCCCCGCCGCACTGATGTTGGACCCGAGCCCGAGCTTGTCCGCGATCTGTCTGGCGATCGCCAGATGATCCCCCGTGACCATCTTCACCTCCACGCCCAGCTCGCGCGCCGTCGCGATCGTCTTCGCCGAGTCCTCCCGCGGCGGGTCCGACAATGGCAATAATCCGCGCATCCGCCACTTGCCCGCCGCGTCCGTGCTCGCCACCGCCAGCGCCCGCTCGCCCCGCCCCGCCATCGCCTCCGTCGCCGCATTCACTTCGCCCGCCGGCGCCCCGTCGCACATCGAAACAATCGCCTGCACCGCGCCTTTCGCCACGCTGAACGTCGCGCCCCCGCGCGACACCGTCGCCACCGTCCGCTTCGTCACCGGATCGAACGGCTCGAACTTCTCAACCGTATACCCGCTCACCGGCGCGCCACGCTTTGCGATGATCGCCGTGTCAATCGCATCCGTCGATTCCGCCTCGCTCGCCAGCGCCGCCAGTTCGATCACCTGCCACGCGTCCGCATCGCCGAACACGACCGGCTCCCCCACCGCCAGTTCATTCTTCGTCAGCGTCCCCGTCTTGTCCGAGCAAAGCACATCCATCCCCGCCATCTCCTCGATCGACACCAGCCGGCTCACGATCGCCTGCTGCTTGGAGAGTCGCATCGCCCCCACCGCCATCGTGACGCTGAGCACCGCCGGCAGCGCCACCGGGATCGCCGCCACCGTCAGAATCAGGCAGAACTGCAAGGTTTCAAGCATCGGCGTATCGCGATACAGCGCCACCAGCAGAATGAGCACCACCAGCGCCGCCGTCAGCAGAATCAGAAAATGACCGATACGCAGCACCGCCTTCTGATAGTGGCTCACCGTGTGCGCCTTCTCGACGAGCGCCGCCGTCTTCCCGAAGCGCGTGCGCATCCCCGTCTGCGTCACGACCGCCTCCGCCTCGCCCTGCCGTACGATTGTTCCCGCGAACGTCTCCCCGCCGTTGTTCACTTCCACCGGCAGCGACTCGCCCGTCAGCGCCGACTGGTCCACGCTCAATCCCGCCGTCGCGATGAGCTTCACATCCGCCGGCACCCGATCGCCCAGCCGCACGCGCACCACATCCCCCGGCACCAGTTCCTCCGCCGGCCGCGTCACCCACTGACCATTCCGCTTCACGCGCGCCGACAGCGCCAGCTTCTTCTTGAGCATCTCCAGCGCATGATCCGCCTTGAATTCCTGCCAGAACCCGATGACCGCGTTCATCAGCAGCATCACGCCGATGATCGCCGCGTCCGCCCAATCGCGCACCACAAGCGACAGCCCCATCGCCGCCTCGATCATCCAAGGAATCGGCCCCCAGAAAAACGCCAGAAATTTCAGCGCCATCGGCGTGCGGTGTTCCACCAGCGCATTGGGCCCCACCTCCGCCAATAACTTCGCCGCTTCCGCCGCGCTCAGTCCCCCCTCCGACGCCTTTGCTTCCAGCGACGCCATGTCGAACCCCCTGCGGCATCACGCTCCGCGTTCATGCCGGTCGGTGTCTCCCTGATTCTATGACTCGACCGCGGGCATCGGGCCTTCTCCCGCTTCGTGCGCCGATGCATGCGATGGATGTTTGCGGGCATGCCGCCGCGCGAAGAAGCCGCGCATCGACTCCATGTACAGATAGAACACCGGCGTCACGTACAGCGTCAATAGCTGTGAAAACACCAGCCCGCCCACCACCGCCAGGCCCAGCGGCTGGCGCGATTCCGCGCCCGCCCCGATGCCCATCGCGATCGGCAGCGTGCCCATCAGCGCCGCGAACGTCGTCATCATGATCGGACGGAAACGGATCACGCACGCATCGTAAATCGCCTTGCGCGGGTCCGTCTCGCCGTGACGCGCCGCGTCGATGGCGAAGTCGACCATCATGATCGAGTTCTTCTTCACCAGCCCCACGAGCATGATCACGCCCACGAACGCGTACAGGTTCAGGTCCAGCCCGAAATACATCAGCGTCACCAGCGCCCCGAAGCCCGCGAACGGCAGACCCGTCAGGATCGTCAACGGATGAATGAAGCTCTCGTAGAGAATGCCCAGCACGATGTAGATCACCACGATCGTCAGAATCAGCAGCGTGCCCAAGCCCTTGAGCGACGACTGGAACACCTCGGCGGCGCCCTGGAAGCTCGTCGTGATCGTCGGCGGCAGCACGGCCGGGATGATTCGATTGATCGCCTCCACCGCATCGCCCAGGGCGTAGCCCGGCTTGAGGTTGAACGACACCGTCACGCTCGGGAGCTGACCCGTGTGCGTGATCTGAAGCGGGCCGACGCTCCGCGTCACCTTCGCCAGCGCATCGAGCGGCACGAGCTTTCCGTCGGCATTGCGCACATACAGAAGCTGAATCGCGTCGGGCGTGGCCTGAAACTCGGGGCTCAGTTCGAGAATCACCTTGTACTGATCATCGTCGCCGAAGATCGTCGACACCTGCTGCGTGCCGTAGGCGAAGGCGAGCGACTTTTCGATCTGTTGCGCGCTGACGCCGAGACTGCGCGCCTTGTCGCGATTGATCGCGACCTCAAGCTGCGGATTGCGGATGAGCATGTCCGTCGTCGGATCGATCACAGACGGTATGCCCTCCAGCGCCTCGACCATCTTCGGCGCATTCTTGTACAGGTCATCGAGATTCGCCGACTGGAGCACGAGTTGGTACTGGCTCTTGGTGAGGTTGCCGCCGATGCGGATGGGCGGCAGGTTCTGCATGTAGACGTTGATGCCGGGGATTTTGGCGAACTTGGGGCGGAGCCGGGCGATCATCTGGTCGACCGACTCGCTCCGCTCGCTGCGCGGCTTGAGCGTCACGAAATAGAACCCGCCGTTGGAAGCGCCGAAGTTCCCGCGCGCGCCCACGTTGGTCAGAATCGCCCTCACCGCCGGCTCGGCCGTCCATATCTTCTCGGCCTCGAGCTGGTGCTCGACGAGCGCATCAAATCCGATGCCCTCGGCGGCCTCGGTGATGGCGAAAATGCGGCCGGTGTCTTCAGAGGGCAAAAACCCCTTGGGAATCACGATAAAAAGATGAACCGTCCACACCAGAATGATCGCCGACACCAGCATCGTCGTCAGCCGCCACCGCAGTACGACGCGCAGCGTCCATGCATAGACGGCAAGCATGGCGTCAAAGAACTTCTCCGAGATGCGGAACAGAAAATTGTGCCGCTCGGGCGGGGGTTTGAGGAAGCGGCTGCAGAGCATCGGCGTGAGCGTCAGCGAGACGAAGCCGGAGATCAGAATGGCGCACCCGATGGTGATGGCGAATTCGTTGAGCAGGCGGCCGATGATGCCGGACATGAACATGACGGGCAGGAACACGGCGGCGAGCGAGAGGGTCATCGACACGATGGTGAACGCCACTTCGCGCGAACCCTTGAGCGACGCCTCCCAGAGCGTCTCGCCGTTCTCCATATGTCGGACGATGTTTTCGAGCATGACGATGGCGTCGTCGACGACGAAGCCGATGCACAGCGTCAGGGCCATGAGCGAGAGATTGTCGAGACTGAAGCCCAATGCGTACATCAGCGCGAAGGTGCCGACGAGCGACATGGGAATCGCCAGCGCGGGGATCAGCGTCGCGCGGACGTTGCGCAGGAACAGGAAGATCACAAGCACGACGAGCGCCAGCGTCAGGACCAGCGTGAACTTCACGTCGGCGACCGAGTCGCGGATCGCCTCGGAGCGATCGAAGATCACATCGAGCTTCACGGAGGCCGGGAGCTGCTCGCGGAAGATCGGCAGAAGCGCGCGGACCTTGTCGGTGACTTCGACGGTGTTGGTGCCGGGCTGGCGCTGAATGGCGAGGGTGATGGAGCGCTCGCCGTTGAACCATGCGGCGGTCTTGTCGTTTTCGACGCTGTCGATGACCTTGCCCACATCGTCGAGCCGGACGGGATGCCCGTTGCGGTAGGCGATGATGAGCGGCCCGTAGGCGGCGGCGTCCTTGAGCTGCCCGTTGGCCTGCACGGTGTAGGCGGTGTTGCGGCCGTAGAGCACGCCGGTCGGGAGGTTGACGTTGCCGGCGTCGATGGCGCCGGCGATTTCATCGATACCGATACCGCGCGAGGCGAGTTGACGCGGATCGACCTGCACGCGGACGGCGTATTTCTGCGGGCCGTAGAGCAGCACCTGCGCCACGCCGGTGATGGTCGAGATGCGCTGGGACATCATGATCTGCGCGTAGTTGTTGAGCGTGTAGAGCGGCAGCGTCTTGCTGGTCAGGGCCAGGTAGAGAATCGGCTGATCGGCGGGGTTGACCTTCTTGTAGGAAGGCGGACTGGGCATGTTGGAAGGGAGGCGCGGCGTGGCGCGCGCGATGGCCGCGGCGACGTCCTGCGAGGCGGCGTCGATGTTGCGCCCGAGGTTGAACTGAAGCGTAATCGAGGCGCGGCCGAGGTTGCTGGTGGAGCTCATCGAGTCGAGCCCGGCGATCGTCGAGAACTCGCGCTCCAGCGGCGTGCTGACGGACGAAGCCATCGTCTCAGGACTCGCCCCCGGCAGCTCGGCGTCGACCTGCAGCGTCGGGAAGTCGACGTTGGGCAGGTCGCTGACGGGCAGAAGCTGGTAGGCCATCGCGCCGAAGAACAGAATTGCCGACATGACCAGCGTGGTCATGACCGGTCGACGGATGAACGGTTCAGCCAGGTTCATGGCGCCGCCTTTCCGCTGTCCGCGTCGGCGGGCTTCTTCGCGTCGGTGATGATCTGGATGCCCATGCCCGGCGCCAGGCGAAGCTGACCGTCCGTGACGATCGTCTGCCCCGGTTCGACGCCGGTGAGGATCACCGTGCTGCCGGCGTGCTGACGGCCGATCGTCACGGGGACGCTCTCTACCGTGTTGTCTGGCTGGACAATGTAAACGTACGTGCCGTTCTGCCCGGTCTGAATCGCGGTGTCGGGGACGAGGACGGCGCCAGTGTCGGTGCCGATGTGAATCGATGCCTGCACATACAGACCGGGCCAGAGCCGCAGCGACGGATTGTCGAAGACGGCGCGGAGCGTGATCGTGCCGGCGTCTTCGTTGACGGTGTTGTTGATGAAGGCGAGGCGGCCGACTTCGGGCTTATCCTCCTCGCCGGCGATCGTCACGTCGACCGGCACGTTGCCGCTGTCCATCGCCGCGCGGATCGCCGGCAGGCGGTCCTGCGGGACGGCCATCTCAACATAGATCGGCTGGACCTGTCGCAGTACGATCAGTTCCGTGTCATTTTCCTTGACGACGTTGCCCGCATCGGTAAGCGTCGGGCCGACGTAACCATCAATCGGCGACTTGATCGTGCAGTGCTCGATCTTGAGCTGCGCATCGTGAATCATCGCCTCATCGGCGGCGACCTGCGCGTCGGCGGCCTTCGCCGTCGCCACCGCCTGCTCGAGCTCCCATTCGCTGGCGGCATTTTTCGTGACAAGCTGCTTGTCGCGATCCGCCTCGGCGCGGGCCTTGGACGCCAGCGCCTTGTCGCGCTCCATGTCCGCCTGTGCCTGCGCGAGCGCGGCCTCGAACGGGCGGGCGTCGAGCGTGTAGAGGACCTGCCCGACCGTGACGTGATCGCCGGGCTTCATGTGCTTTTTCAGCGCCATGGCCGAGACCTGCGGCTTGACGGTGATGATGCTGAACGCCTTGACCCATGCGATGGCGTCCACCGACACGGGCACATCGGCCTTGACCGACTGCGCGACGCGGACGGGCATCTTCGGCGGGGCCTTGGGCGCGGGCGGCGCGGCGCCTTGCGCCTGGGCCGGTTCCTTGCTGCATCCGCCGATCGACAGCGCCATCCCGATCAACAGCGCCGTCACCGCCGCGGCGCGACCACGTATTGCCTGCACGATCACGTTCATGATGACTCCACCGGCGCGGCCGAACGACGATGTTTGCTCCGACGCGCCTTTGCCGGGTTACATGCCTATGATAAAAACTGACCGGTCAGTCAGTTTAGACCGCGCATCATAGGCCGCGCCGGCCGCAGGGGCAAGCCGACGACACGGACGATCGACCCTCATCGAAGGAAACACCATTGCGGACACTGGATCGGGCCAAGCAGACGCGCATCATCGCCGCCGCGACACAGCTTTTCGCCACAAGGCGTTTCGACCAGGTGCGGCTCGAAGACGTGGCGGCGATGGCCAGCGTCGGCAAGGGCACCGTCTACCTGCACTACAAGGACAAGGAGCACCTGTATCTGTCGCTCCTGTACGAGGGCTTTTCCGAGATGGTCGACCGGCTCCGCAAGCGGGACATCCCGCATGACGGGACGGCGGCGGAACAACTGCACATCGTCATCGACGAGCTGGTGCGGTTCTCGTTCGCCCAGCCGGGGTTTTACGAGTTGACGCGCCGCGTGGGCGTGCCGACGGGCGAGCCCAAATGGCAGCGCAAGCGGCGGGAACTTTTTGAATTGATCGAGCAGGTCATCCGCTGCGGCATCAAGCGCGGCGAGATGCACGATGACAAGCCGCATCTGACGGCCCGCTATCTGCCGTCGATGATCCGCGGCGCGCTCTTGTTCGCACCGGCGAAGCTGACGGCTAGGGCGCTGACGCGGCACATCCTGAGCATGACGCTGCACGGGCTGTGTGTCGGCGCCGCGACGCCAACGAAAAAGCCGCGGCGCCCGAAGCGCCGCGGCTCCTGAACCGATCCGGACGGAAGTCCGTCCGGTGTGCGGTTACTCCTTGGTGACGGCGACGTCGGACGCCACACCGTCGGTGTGCGTGACTTTGGCCGCGGCGCCGGCGACGAGCACGTCGTCCTTGCCGGCGGCTTCGCCGTTGATGGTGTACTTGGTGTCGTCGTTGACGGTGACGGTGACCTTGTCATCGCCGACTTGGAGGACGAAGGTGTGATTGTCGGAGTCGACGCTGACGATCTTGCCCGAGACCGTCTCCGCCGCCATGACCTTCGACACCGGGGCCGCCACGAACAGAGCCGCCAGAACGAACAACACCAACGCCGCCGACATTGCGCTGCGAGACATGATAGATGCCTCCTTATGATGAGCGCCCGTGGAACGGACGCACCGCCAACATGGCGATGACGCCGATTCCGATTCAGTTGTTTGAGGGAACAAGTGCCAGAAGTGCGGGCGACGCGGTCAACGAATCCCGACAGTCGAAAGACGATCGACTCTGAATTGACCCGTCGCGGGGGGAACGCATGGTCCCGTTGCGTAATGCGTCGCTGCTCCATCGCGCGGCCTTCCCATCCCGGGGCACCCGCACGATGCGAGGATTCTACAATCGCCCCCCCTGGAGTCAAGTCCGATTTTCCCGCACCCCGCAGTGCCGCGCCGATGCGGTAAACTGATACGCATGCGTGAATTGATGTTTATCGAAAGCGTTCTTACAAAGGCCGCGGCCTATGTGCGCGAACAGTACGGCCGCCGCGGCGCTCTTTCCATCAAGACCAAGACGTCGGATGTCGACCTGGTGACCGAAGCGGATGTGCGGACGCAACAGATGCTCATCGACGCCATCGAAGCGGCGTTCCCCGGCGACGCGATCGTCGGTGAGGAGAACGGGCGCGATGTCCTGCCGACGGATCGGGGGCGGCGATGCTGGGTGATGGACCCGATCGACGGAACACACAACTTCACGCGCAGTCTCGTTCCGAGTTTCGGCGTGGCGCTGGCGTTCATCGAAGGCGGCGCGGTGCAGGCCGGGGGCGTGGCGATGGCGGGACTCGACACGTTGTTCCTCGCCCGGCGCGGCGGCGGCGCGACGCGCGACGGCAAGCCGATTCACGTGTCGACCATCGACGCCATCGAACGCGCGAAGATCGAAGTGGACTTCTCGCGCCCGGTGATTCGCGAGCGCGTGCTGGGGACGATCGGGCGGATTCTCGAAGACGCCGGCCAAGTCCGCTCGCACGGCTCGGCGGTGACGGCGTTGTGTGCGGTCGCCGGCGGGGATGCGGAAGCGTATGTGCAGCCGCGTTTACAAATCTGGGACTACGCCGCCCCGTCGATCATCATCACCGAAGCCGGCGGCGTGATCACGCACCTGGACGGCTCGCCGATGGACCCCTTCGACAACCGCGGCGACATTCTCGCCTCCAATGGCGCGATTCATTCGACCATTCTGCGGCTATTGGAAAAGTAGATGTCAGCGGTCAGCCGAAATGGTACTGCTGATGCCTGACACCTGACAGCTTCATCACAATCGATCTTCGCTTGCGTCCCCCGCTTCGGCGCCGCCTTCGGTGGATTCGACTTCGTAGGTCGAATCCTCATCGTCCGGGCCTTCGGCAGCTTCGGTCTCGACTTCCTCGGCTTCGTCGAGCGCGGCGGCGTGCTGCGGGTCCATGGTCACGGCGGTCTGCTCGAGCAGGCGGTTGATCCGTTTGCGGACAAAAAACAACAGCGGGACGTTGTGAATCCGGCGCAGTTCGCTTCGGCCGGTCGCGCTGTAGACGATCAGCGTGCCCGCCCCGCAAAGCAATAGCTCCAGCAGGTCGGGATACGTCGTGCGAACGCGCTTGGCGCCCCGGGCCAGCGAGTCGTCCGCCCGGCCCCATGAATACTGCTCGAACTCGTTGTGCGTGATGCGCCATTTGTGCTGCATCCGCGACCAGAAGATCATCACCGAATACGGCAGCGCCAGCATGATGCTCATCGATAGCCCCATGCCCCGGTCGTACTTGATGTTCATGTCGGCGAACCAGTTGTAGATCTCGCCGAAGAACATCTTGAAACCATGTCGCTCCGACAGCGCCCGGCCGATGAAAAAGAACAGGAGGAGAATCACCGCCCAGAAGACGCCGTGATTGCGCTCCACGTCGACGCCGATCGTCAGAATGACGAGCCAGACGGCGAACATGTAAAGCCAGGCGAGCACTTCCAGGGCCCCGTCGCCGTTGGCGGCGAGCGTGATGAGCCAGAACAGCGGGCCGATGGCGATGAGCGGCCAGATGTACAGCAGTTTGGGATAGGCGTAGAAGACCACGGCGTTCGGAGCGGGCGGGGTCGGCTTATGCGTTTTGGCGGATTTGGAAAAGACCATGTGCGTCGCTCCGGGCGTTAATCGAGCGGTCCATGCACATGTTTACGTCGGCGTGACTCCAGTTTCAAGCCCGCCGGACAGACCTTTGCAGAAATCGCACGCTCCGAACCGAAAATAACTTCGGGGAGTGGTGCGTTGTACCGCCGGTATCGTATGATAGATCGGTCGGAGCCAGCCGGTCTTCCCGTCTATCTAAGAAGTCAGACGCGCCGATGTTGCGCGATCCCGCTGGGGATGATCAACGATGTCCAAACGTGACCCTGAAAAATCAAAGCGCGACCCTGAAAAGCTGACGCATCAACTGCATGAGAACATGCAGTACCTGTATCGCACTTATCGCCAGCTTCGCAACCGCACCGTGCGGCTCGAAGAGGCCAAAGCGGCGATGGAAAACACCCGCCGCCGCCTCCTTCAGGAGCAGCAGCGTCTCGAAACCGACTGGGCTGCCCTTCAGCAGCAGCAGCAGATGCTCGCCAAGACCGTCGCGCAGCTCGACACGCGGCAGAGCGAACTGGCGGCGACTGGTGCGCAGATCGAAGAGCGTCAGAAGGAACTGGACGCCCGGGCGGCGGACATCGAGCCGGCCCGCGCCAAGGCGGCGGCGCTTCAGGCGGAGCTCGACGAGCAGAAGAAGGCGCTGGCCGAGCAGACGCACGCGCT
The DNA here is from genome assembly GCA_016125255.1 of Planctomycetota bacterium. Lineage (NCBI taxonomy): Bacteria > Pseudomonadati > Planctomycetota > Planctomycetota bacterium. Next base: position 51,687 of record WGMD01000021.1, read on the forward strand.
CAACGAGCAGCGGGAAACGCTTGCGGAGCAGCAGCGGGATTTTGCCACGCGTCACGCCGACCTGACGGCGCGCGACGCGGAGCTTGCCGCCGAACGCGATCGGCTCGCCAGCGAGCAGGGCCAGGTCACGCAGACCCGCGCGGAGCTTGATGCCCTTCGCGGCGAGATCGACACGGATCGCAAATCGCTGGCGGAGCTCGAAGCGGCGCTGGCCAAGCAGCGTGAAGAAATTGCACAGTCGCAGCGCGCCGCCGCCGAGCGTGCCAGGGAGCAGGAATCGGTCATCGTTCAGCAGCGCGAAGCGCTCGAAGCCGACCGGAAGGCGTTCGACGCCCAGAGCGTCAAGCTCAAGGCCCTGATGGCGCAGCTCGATGAAGAGCGGGCGGAGATGAACACGTTGCGTGCGGAGATGGCGGAGCGTCAGGGCGCGCTGGCCAAGCGTGAAGAGCATCTTGACGAACTCATCGCCAAGCAGAAGGATCAGGCCCAGCAGCTTGATCAGCTTCATCACATGCTGGAGATGACCGTCGACGAACTCGAAGACGCCAAGCAGCAGCTTCAGGACACGCCGCGACCCGAGGAAGACGAGGCGGACAAGACGCGGGCGCCCAAGCCGGCGGCGCCGCAGACATGGCTGGTCATGTACATGGCCAACGGGGAAAGTCGGCGGATTCCGGTGAACAAGCCCGTGATGAGTTTCGGGCGCGAGGACATCTGCGATGTGCGGATCGTGCTGCCGACCGTGTCGCGCGAGCACTGCCGCATCGAGCAGCATGACGACGGCCTGTGGCTCCTCGATACGCAGTCGCGCAATGGCACGTATGTGAACCAGCATCGCGTGGACAAGACCAAGCTCAACGCCGGCGACACCGTCACGATCGGGTCGGTGCATATGACGCTCGAAGTCGATGGTCAGCCCGCCCCGCCGCCGGCGAAGCGGAACGTCAATCACCCTGACGACAGCGGCGCGCCGCTGGAGCCGATCAGTGCGGTGTGAGCAGGGGATCAGGGATCGTGGGTTGGGGATCAGGGGTTGACAAAGGCAAAAGGCCGTGCTCGAGGTGTGGTAATCGTGCATCGTGCACGGTTTTCCGGGCGTTTTTGTTTAAGCCAGCGCATGAAAAAGGCCCGCGATGCGATGCACCGCGGGCCGACTCCGTTGGGGTGGACTGTGGTGACAGTCCCGTCGGACTGCCTATTGGCACAGTCCCTTCCTACAGCATGCTTCGTTAGACACTGGATCACCTCCTGTTCAGACGGTTTTCACCAGCCGTCGCCCGCCGCCCCTTCGGAAGGTGTTCACATGACCTCACGTGAACAGGGGTTCGGGCCGCCAGTTGATCCATGTCGCGGAACGTCTCCGCGACACCACGCTCGCCGCACATTGATGCGACGCTCGACCGGCTCGATCGGACGGATTCGTCACGGGTTCGCCGCGGCGGCGTCCATCCGATCGCTGACCGGTATAGTGATTATCGACCGGCGATGCGCCGGAGTCAAAATTTTTTATGTGAATACGGCTCTGGGCGATCGACGCGCCGCGTGAGTGTCACGGAACCCGACGGATCGCGACATCTTCGTAAATCAGAAGCGCATCCGCGCATTGCCATTGGTATGGCCTTGAAGCCGACTGACCGTCGCCGGCGCCGGGTTCGGCCGCTTGATGGCACGATCAGCAGCGTGATTGGGCGTGCCGGCCCGATGGCGGGGAGGGGCTCGATCCGTTCGCGCCGTGCGAACGTAGACAATCGCCGATGAACGCACTAAGATGCTCGCATATCGGTTCTAACCGATGACTCCGGGACACTCTTGTGATGAGCGTCCTATCGGCCAGATGAGTGTTTGTGCTGGAGATGGGGGCTCGCGCACACATTTCAATTTGGCCAAGTATTGGCTGGCGTGGTCCACGAGTCGATCACGCCGATCCGGGTAACCGAGGTGCCCGTGCGCCTGACGTTCAGGACTCCGATATGGCCAAGGACAGGACCCGTGGAAGCCGCGACGCCTCCAAGTGGCAACGCCTGCATGATGCGGGCATGAGCGCGGAAGAAATTGCAAAGACATTTGGCGTGGAGACGGAGGCGGTCGTCGATGCCATGCGCGAGTTTAATAAGATCGCGCTGCCATCGACACCGACCGCAGACGCCGCGGCGCGCGGGCCCGCCGGCGCATCGCCGCGCCGACGCGGTCGCCGACCCATCGCCAACGCCGCGATGATCGAAAACTGGAAAAAGAGCTACCAGTCTGGCAAGACGCTCGCGGAAATCGCCCAGGTCGCCGGCGTGAGCGTCCAGACCGTGTCCTACGCTCTTCGCAAACTCGGCGTCACGCCCGGCAAGCGCGGCCGGCCCCCGGGCAGGCCCGGCAAGAAACAACCTATTGAAAATTCCAAGTACGCCCGCATTCTTCCCAAATGGATCGAGTCCTACCAGAACGGTGCATCGGTCAACCAGATCGCCGGCAAATACAAGTTGCATCCCTACAGCGTGCAGTACGCCCTGTCGCGGGCCGGCGTGAATCTCCGCGGCGCCCGGCGCGTCCGCATCACCGAGGCGATGATCCGGGAATGGACGGAACTGTATCACAAGGGCATGGGCTCCCGCGCGATCGCCCGCAAGTACGGCGTGAACGAAACCACCGTCCGCCGCCGCCTCAAGCGCAAGGGCGTCCCCATCCGCTCCAACTCCCTGCGACACAAGCCCTGAAACGACACCATTGGGCTCAATCAGCATTGTTTTACAGAAATACTCCGCGATTCCATCAAGTTGCGCGAACCGGCGATCTTGTCAACAGTTAAATCAGCCGCCCCGAAATATCCAACGTCGCCGGTCAGTCCGCCGACGCCGCACGCGACAGGGATCGCTCGGCGGCGACGATCGTCTGCGTGATGGCCTCGTCATCGTGCGCCAGACTCACGAACCACGCCTCATACTGGCTGGGCGGCAGCGTCACGCCATGATCGAGCATCGCGCCGAAGAAAGACGCGAAACGCTTCGTATCCGATGCGGTCGCTTCATCGTAATTCTTCACCGGCTTGGAGGTGAAGAACGGCGTGAGCATGGAGCCGACGCGGTTGATCTGAAGCGGGACGCCGATTGACCTGGCGGCTCGGGCCAATCCGTCGGCGAGTTTCGCGCTGGCGTCCTCAAGCTGTTTGTACACGCCGGGACCGCGGAGGATTTCGAGCGTCGCCAACCCCGCCGCCATCGCCACGGGATTGCCGCTGAGCGTCCCCGCCTGATAGATCGGCCCGACCGGCGCCATCTGCTCCATGAGCGCCCGCGATCCGCCGTAAGCAGCACAAGGCATGCCTCCGCCGATGACCTTGCCCAGACACGTCAGGTCCGGCTTGACGTTGTAGATCGACTGCGCCCCGCCATAGGCGACACGAAAGCCCGTCATCACCTCGTCGAAAAGCAGAATCGCGCCCGAAGCCGTGCAAAGCTCGCGCAGCTTCGCCAGATACCCCTCCGCCGGAGGTACGCAGCCCATGTTCCCGGCGATCGGTTCGATCATGAGACACGCAATGTCCCTGCCATGCTCGGCGAAAAGCCGCTCCGCCCCGGCGACATCGTTGTAGCCCAGCAGCAACGTCTCCGCCGCGATCGCCGCCGGCACACCCGGCGAACTGGGCACGCCCAATGTCGTCGCCCCGCTGCCCGCCTGCACCAGCAAGCCGTCCGCGTGCCCGTGGTATCCCCCGATGCACTTGATGATCTTCGATCGCCCCGTCGCGCCGCGGGCCAGTCGGATCGCGCTCATCGTCGCTTCCGTCCCGCTGTTGACGAAGCGCACGACTTCGATGGAGCTGACCGCCGACACGACCGCCTCGGCAAGCTGCGTTTCCAATTCCGTGGGCATGCCGAAGCTCATCCCGTGCGACGCCGTCTTGAGCACCGCGGCGACAACGGCTTCGTGAGCGTGTCCGACGATGAGCGGGCCGTAGCTGCCGACGTAGTCGATGTAGCTGTTGCCGTCGACGTCGGTGACGCGACAACCCTTGCCTTCACGGATGACGATCGGACTGCGCCCCACCGCCTTGTACGCCCGCACCGGCGAGTTGACCCCGCCGGGCAGAACCTTGCATGCGGCCGCGTGAAGCAGACTCGACCGCGCGTAGCGATCGGACGTGGTGCCGGAGCTTGTATTCATGATCCCGACAGTGTATCGCAAACGTCGGCGATCAACATGCCGAGGGATGCTCACGCACTGACGCCCATGAAGCGCTTCAGCGCCGCGACACACGCGGGATCAAGCTGATGCGGCGTCATGTCATCGATGATGCAGAATGCCTTTTCGATCGACATGCCTTCGCGGTAGTGCCGCTGCTGGGTCAGCGCATCAAAGATGTCGGCGACGGCGAGCACGCGGGCCTTGAGCGGGATTTCCTCGCCGACGAGCCCATCGGGGTAGCCGGAGCCATCGAGTTTTTCGTGATGCGCCGCGGCGATGAAGTCCAGCCCGCGCAGCTCATCGGTGAACTCGATGCGGCTCAAAATCCGGCGGCTCTTGGCGGCGTGGTCCTTGATCTGAGCGAACTCCTCATCGCTGAGTTTGCCCGGCTTGGTGAGCACCGCCTCGGGCACGCCGATCTTGCCCACGTCGTGCAGCAAGCCCGCGATGCGGATCCATTCGATCTGCGGCACCGGCAGCCCCATGTGCCACGCCAATCCCATCGCATAATTGGCGACATTGAGCGAATGCGTGCCCGTGATCGGATCGCGCATTTCGATCGCCGTCGAAAACGCGCGGACAAAGCTGTCGAACTGCCGGCGCTGCGCATCGTACAGCCGGGCGTTGTCCAGACTGATGCTCACCTGCACGGCGATGGCTTCGATGAGCGGCAGGTCGTCTTCGGTGAAGTAACCGACGCGGCGGTCCATCACCTCAAGCACGCCGTCGCATCGCCCCGGCCGATGATACACCGGCACCACCATCATCGACCGCGGCACGTAACCCATGCGCTCGGCCAGGTGACGATCGAACATCGGCGACTCGAACGTGTCCGAAAGCACGAACGGCTCGTGCGTCTGAAACACGCGCCCCACCATGCCCTGATGATCCGCAATCCGAATCGGCTCCGCCGCACTTTCCATCCCCTGCGCCACGCAACTCAATAGCTGATGATGCGACGGATCATGCACGAACAAGCTGGACCGATCCGCGTCGAACGCCGCCGTGACGTGACCCATGATCCGGCCCATCAGGTCCTTCGTATTCTGAATCGTGCCCAACGCCATCGACACCTGCAAAAGCGTCTGAAGCTGCTTCTGAATGCGCGACGGCGGCGAGGCCAACTGCTCGGCGAGTTTCTCAGAGATGGATGCGGACATGCACGGTCCTTTCTCGATCCGACATCACAGTATCGACCATCCTCCGACCCGACTGCGACAGCGTCCCCCCGCATCAAGCATTCCACCCGCCGATTCCGCCCGCACAGTCGCTACAATCGGCACATCATACCATGCCAGGTTGCGACACTGACATCTTTTGCGTCGATTGAATGCGGTTGCCCCCCCGCCGCCGATGCGGTTATAATCTTCTCGTTTGTGAAAATGGTTTCCGCGGCGAGCCTTTCCCGGATGGTGCCGGGATGCGGATCTCCCGCTCGGCGGCAATTGCCGCCGGGGGGGAAAAAGGCAAAGCTCGCCCTCACGGTATTCTCCCGATGAGGGTTTTTTCATGGCTACGCAAATGGATTCAGCCACGTCAACCGCCGCCCGCACCTCGCCCGTTCCGGGCACGCACGCGGCCGTGGTCGGGCTGCAATGGGGCGACGAAGGCAAGGGCAAGATCGTCGATCTGCTCTGCGAGCAGTACGACGTGATCGTCCGCTACAACGGCGGCGCCAACGCCGGGCATACCGTCGTCGTCGGCGACCAGAAATACGCCCTGCATCTGCTCCCCTCCGGCATCATCAACCGCAACAAGCTCAACGTCATCGCCAACGGCGTCGTCATCGACCCGGCCAAGCTGCTGGAGGAAATCGACGGGCTGGCGACGCGCGGCGTCGAAGTCGGCGACAACCTCCGCATCTCCGATCGCGCCCATCTCGTCCTGCCCTATCACAAACAGCAGGACCTGCTCATGGAAGCCGCGATCAGTAAAGCGCGCGGCGAAGGCAAGAAGATCGGCACGACCGGCCGGGGCATCGGCCCCGCCTACGCCGACAAGGCCACGCGCAGCACCGCCTTCCGCGTCGGCGAGCTTTACGACGAAAAGCACTTCACCGAGAAGATGGCCCAGGTCGTCATCATCAAGAACGCCATGCTCGAATCCCTCGCCAAACTCGCCGGCGAAACTTTCGAGCCGATTCATGCGGGGCATCTGGCCGAACAGTACCTGGAGTTCGGCGAGATTCTCAAGCCCCATGTCTGCGACACGACGCCGCTGCTTCATGATGCGATGCGCCGCGGCAGGAAGCTGCTCTTTGAAGGCGCCAACGCCTGCATGCTCGACATCGATCACGGCACGTATCCGTATGTGACTTCGAGCAACTGCTCGTCGCTGGGCATTTACCCCGGCTCGGGCGTACCCGGCGGGCGCGTCGGCCGCATGGTCGGCATCGTCAAGGCGTACACCACGCGCGTCGGCGGCGGCCCCTTCCCGACCGAACTCAATGACGCCGTCGGCCAGCGCATGCGCGACAAGGGCCACGAATACGGCACCACCACCGGACGCCCCCGCCGTTGCGGCTGGCTCGACCTGGTCGTCCTCAAATACTCCGCTCAAATCTGCGGCGCGACGGAGCTTTCGATCATGAAGCTCGACGTCCTCGCCGGTCACGACAAGCTTGATATCTGCACGGGCTACGAAGTCGATGGCAAAAAACTCGACCATTTCCCGGCGGATGCCGATGTGCTGGAGCGCGTCAAGCCGATCTATGAAACGGTCGAGGGCTTCAGTGAGGAAGTCACCGATTGTCGGAGTTTTGACGAACTTCCCAAGGCGGCCCAACGTTACATTCAGCGGATCGAACAATTCGTCGGAGCGCCGGTGAGCTTGATCAGCGTCGGCCCCGAACGCTCGCAAACGCTCAGGAAATGAACCCACCTTCGACCACTTCGACGCTGGAGCTTCCCGCCGGTCTGGATCGGCGGACGATGCCGCGTCATGTGGCGATCATCATGGACGGCAACGGACGCTGGGCCGCTCAGCAGGACAAGCCCCGCATGTACGGGCATCAGAAAGGCGCGCTCACCACGCAGCGCATCGTCGCCGAGTCCGCCCGGCTGGGCATCGGGTGTCTGACGCTCTACTCGTTCAGCATCGAGAACTGGAAGCGCCCCACGCCCGAGGTGCAGTTCCTCATGGACCTGTGCCGCGAGCGGCTCAAGGTCGAGCTCGAACTGATGATGGACAACAACGTCCGATTCGTTCACGTCGGCCGGCGCGAAGGGCTCGACGAGCAGGTGCTCGCGGACCTCGATGAAACGGTGCGACTCACAGCCGGGAACACGGGCATGACGCTCGCATTGGCATGGAACTACGGCTCGCGCGCCGAGATCACCAGCGCCGCCAAACGCATCGCCCAGCGATGCCTCGACGGCGAACTGACGCCCGATCAGATCACCGATCAAACCATCAGCGATCATCTGCTGACCGCCGGCCTGCCGGACCCGGACCTGCTGATCCGCACGGCGGGCGAGATGCGCGTGAGCAATTTTCTTTTGTGGCAGATCAGCTACGCCGAACTGCATGTGACTGATGTGCTCTGGCCCGCCTTTACGGCCGAGAACTTTCACGCGGCGCTGCGGGACTACGCCTCCCGTCAGCGCCGATTCGGCGGGGTTGATGCCGCCCATGAATAGCAGCCGCCTGATCATCGGACCCGTGCTGATTGTCCTGGCGCTGGGGCTTTTCTGGCTCGACGTGCAGCTTCAGAAGCCGGGCATGATCCTTTATGGCCTGCTCGTGCTCGTCTACCCGCTCGCGTCGATCGAGCTGGCGTCGATGGCCAAGCTCAAAGGCATGCCCGCCAATGCGTGGATCATGTGTCTGGCGGCGATCGCGCTGGCGGGGACGATGTATCTCTGCGACGACGTGCGGGCGCTGCCGACGATGATCGTGCTCACGTTCATGGTCAGCATCCTCTGGCACTGCCGCAAGGCGCAGCCCGCCGGCGCGATCGGCGCGGCGGGGGTGACGCTATTGGGCGCGATCTACCTCGGCGTCCTCGGCGGGTTCTATCTGATCATGTGCAAGGAGCACAGCGCCTGGGTCGTCCTCGCCGTGATCCTCATCACCAAGATGGGCGACAGCGGCGCGTATTTCACCGGACATGCGATGGGCAAGCACAAGCTCATTCTCTGGCTCAGCCCCGGCAAAACATGGGAAGGGTTCATCGGCGCGATGGTGTGGGCGGCGGCGTTCGCGGCGCTGTTCGCATGGATCGGCCGGTACATGACCCCGGCGCACGAATTCAACATCGCCGGGGCGGCCCTCGGCGGCGTCCTGCTGGCGATCATCGGTCACGCCGGCGACCTGACGATGAGTCTTTTCAAGCGCGACGCCGGCATCAAGGACTCGGGGGCCCTGCTGCCGGGCTTCGGCGGCGTGCTGGACATTCTCGACTCGATCCTGCTCACCGCCCCCGCTGCTTATTGGATGCTTCACCTGCTATGAAACACGCCCTCGCCCTCCTCGCTGTTTTGTCATGCGCGGTGTCGACCGCGCAAGCCGCCCAACTGACCTCGCCCGATGGGCGACTCGCCGTTTCGGTGAGCGTCAACGATGCGGGCACGATCCTGTATCACGTCACGCGCGACGGCAAAACAATTCTCGCCGACGCCCCGCTGGGCCTCGTCTTCGATCGCGGCCGGCTCGATCGTGATGCGAAACTCACCGATACGGGCAAGGTCATCGAGCACGACGAAACATGGAAACCCGTCTGCGGCGAGCGCGACAAGGTGCGCGATCACTACCGGGAGCAGTCGCTGATCTTCGCATCGACGACCTCGCCGGCGATGACCAACACCTTGACGCTGCGGGCGTACGACGAAGGCGTCGCTTGGCGCTACGAAGTGGCCGGCGGAAGCGAAGCGCATCTCATCACCGATGAAATCACGCAGTTCCGTTTCCCGCATGACGCGCCGGCGTGGGCGGTGTACACGGCTCAGGGCGAATACGAACGAACCTCCCTCAGCGCGATCAAGCCCGGCTGCGAGCGCCCGCTCGTCGTGCAGCTTGACGACGCCTGCTATGTCGCCCTCGCCGAGGCGCGGCTCGTCGACTACGCACGCATGAAGCTCTCGCCGGTCGTAGGAGCGCCGCTGACGCTTGTCAGCGATCTGGCCGGCCATGTCGTCATCGGCGAGCATCTGGCCACGCCCTGGCGCGTCGTCATGGTCGCCGATTCGCCCGGAAAACTCCTCGAAAACAACGATCTGATCCGCAACCTTAATGACCCGTGCGCGGTCGCGGACACAAGCTGGATCAAGCCCGGGAAGGTCATCCGTGAAGTCACGCTGACGACCGACGGGGCGAAGCGCTGCGTGGACTTCGCGGCCAAGCATCACATCGCCTACATGCTCTTTGACGCTGGGTGGTACGGCAACGAATACAACCCCGCCTCCGACGCGACGACGATCAGCGTCGACCCGGAGCGTTCGCCCGGCCCGCTCGATCTGCATGACGTCATCGACTACGCCAACCAGCGCGGCGTCGGCATCATTCTCTACGTCAATCATCTCGCCCTCGAACGCCAGCTCGACGAGTTGCTGCCGCTCTACGAGAAATGGGGCGTCAAGGGCGTGAAGTTCGGGTTCGTGAACGTCGGCGAGCAGCAGTGGACCGCGTGGCTGCACGATGCGATCCGCAAGGCGGCGGCGCATCATCTGATGGTCGATGTGCATGACGAATATCGCCCGACGGGATTCAGCCGCACGTATCCGAATTTCATGACGCAGGAGGGCATCGGCGGCGACGAGACCAGCCCGAGCGCGGCGCAGACGCTCACGCTGGCGTTCACGCGCCTGCTCGCCGGCGCGGCGGACAACACGATCTGTTACTACGATCCGCGCGTCGATGCGAATGCGAACCACGCGTTTCAACTCGCCAAGGCGGTGTGCCTGTACAGCCCGTGGCAATGCCTCTACTGGTACGACAAACCGGCGGGCCCGGGGGCGGACGACAAGCCCGATGGGATGAACCACGTCATCGGCGACGAGCCGGAGCTTCGGTTCTTTGACGAGGTGCCGACGGTGTGGGACGAAACGCGCGTGCTGGACGGCGCGATCGGGCAGTACGCCCTCATCGCCCGTCGCAGCGGGACGGACTGGTACATCGGCGCGATGAACGGCGACGAACCCCGCACGTTCACCGTCAAGCTCGACATGCTCCCGGCGAAGCAGACGTACCGGATGAGCGTCTACGCCGACAACGACAAGTCGGGCACGCGCACGCATGTGAGCATCGACCGGCGGAACGTCATGCGCGACGCCACGCTCACCATCGCGCTCAAATCGCACGACGGTCAGGCCATTCATCTGACCCCCGCCGGCGAAACCGATGCGCGGCTCCAGTCCGACGGCCCCGGCTGGCGGCTCCAACAAGCCAACATCGTCGACCCCAACCGCCCCCGCGTCCTGCTCATCGGCGACTCCATCGTCAACGGCTACGCCAGCCCCGTCATCGCGGCGATCGGCGACAAGGCGTACGTCGATGCGTGGATCAATCCGTACTGCCAGGGTTCGTACAAGCTTGACGAAATGGTGCGCGATGTGCTCGCACACGGGCCTTACGATGTGATCCATTTCAACATGGGTCTGCACGGCTGGCAGAAAGGGCGCATCCCCGATGGACAGTTCATTCCGCTCACGCAGAAGCTCGTCGACACGATCCGCGCCGCCAATCCGAACGCAAGTCTGATCTGGGCCTCGAGCACGCCGGTCACGAAGAAGGACCACCCCGGCGAACTGGAGCCGGACATCAACCCGGTGATCGTCGAGCACAATCGCATGGCGGCGCAGGTCATGACCGACAATCACATTCCCATCGACGACCTGTACGGGCTCATGTCGACCCACCTGGACCTCGCCCGCGGCGACAGCTTCCACTGGACCGGCCCCGGCGTGAAACTTCAGGCGGAGGCGGTGACGAAGATCATCCTTGATACGCTCGCCGATCGTGCGAAGAAGTAGGTCGTCCTGTCCTGATGCTTTTCAATGACCATTGACAAATGCCTCATGCCTGATGACAAATGAATTGGTCATTAGGCATTAGGCATTTGTCATTGGCCATATCGGATCGCCCCTTTGGTTCTCCTTGTCCGGTCGTCCATGGTTCTCCCTCACGTTTGAACTTTGCCGCCCGCCGATTAAACTCTGTCAATGCGGGAACACATTGACAGGGTGCTCATCAATCGTCACATCATCGCCCGGCGGGTCGGGGAGATGGCGGATCAGATCGCCGCCGACTTCAAGAAGGCCGAAGGCGACGTCCCCACGCCGCACATCACGCTCGTGCCGATCCTCACCGGCTCATTGATCTTCCTGGCCGACCTGATGCGGCAGCTTCCGATGATGATGCGGATTCAGCTTGTCACGGTCAGTTCGTACCCCGGCACGGCGACCAAGTCGCAGGGCGTGCAGCTCAAGGGGCAGCTCCCGGAAGACCTTACCGGGCATCACGTGCTGGTCATCGACGACATCCTCGACTCGGGGCACACGATCGCCTTCGTCATGGACCTCATCAAGCAGCGCAATCCCGCCTCGTTCAAGTCGTGCATGCTCCTCCGCAAGCAGATTCCCAGCGCCATGAACACCCACGCCGACTATATCGGCTTCGACATCCCCGATGAATTCGTCGTCGGGTACGGGCTGGACTACAACGGGTTCTACCGCAATCTGCCGGATGTTTGCGTACTCAAAAAAGAGGTGTTCGGGTGAACGCCAACGCGCCCGATCCGGTGCTGGGCCTGACCGGCGACCGCGCCGCGGCGCTCTTGCCCGCCGACCTGCTTCAGGGCGACGAGACGATCATCCTGCTGCTCAAACCCAGCCCCTTGTACATCCTCCTTTCATGTGTGGGCACGCTGGGCGTGATCATCGTTTTGACGATGGCGGCGTTATGGGTGCACCGGCATCTGGGGCTGGGCGAATATGACCCGAGCAGTCTGATGACGCTGGCGGTCGGGCTGATGGGCTTGCGGCTGTTCTGGCAGTTTCTGGAATGGATGAGCCGGACGTACGTGCTGACGGATCGGCGGGTGATCCGCATCAAGGGCGTGCTGCGCGTCGAAGTGTTTCAGGCGGAGCTTGGGCGCATTCAGCATACGGACGTGATCATGAGCGTGCGCGAGCGGCTCTTCGGGCTGGGCACGATCAGCTTCGCCACCGCCGGCACGGGCTTCCCCGAAGCGTACTGGCTCATGCTGCGTAGACCGTACACCGTGCAGAAGCAGATTTTGCAGGCGATTCATCGGTATCGGTAAACGAAAGGCGTCAGTCATCAGCGGTCAGGTATCAGCTCAAAAGCAAGAACACGCGGACCGGAGTATGCTCCTGCTGACACCTGAACGCTGAGAGCTGAAAGCTTTTCGATGAACTACAAACTCCTCGCGCTCGATCTGGACGGCACCCTGCTCGATTCCAACGGCCACGTGCCGGAGGCGAATCGGCGGACGATTGAGCGGGCGCGGAAGGCGGGGATGATGGTGGCGCTGTGCACGGGGCGCGGGTTGGCCGAGTCGCGGCCGGCGATCAACGCCATCGACCACGTCGGGCCGGTCGTGCTGGCGGGCGGGGCGCTGGTGAGCGATCCGACGACGGGGCGGACGCTGCATCGCGCGACGATCGAGCCGCGCCTCGCGGCGGAACTGACGGAGCATTTTCTGCAATCCGGTCAGGCGGTGCTGATTCTCGTGGACCCCGATCCGCTCGATCACGATTATCTGGTCATCCGCGGCGACCGGCTGACGCCCAACACCCGATGGTGGTTCAAAATGATCGGCACGCGCGAGCGCTACGTCGACACGCCGACGCTGGAGGATCTGCATCACGTCCTGCGCGTCGGCATCGTCGGGCCCGAATCGGTCATGCCCCCGCTGACCGCCTCGCTGACCGACACGTTCGGCGAGCGCGTGTGTCTGCAAAGCTTCATGGCGGTCAAACTCGAGGATCATGAAGATGTGCATCTGCTCGAGGCCTTCGCCGGCGGAGTCAACAAGTGGTCGGGCCTGACGTGGCTGGCCAACGAGCACGGGATCGACCTGTCGCAGGTGGCGACGATCGGGGACCACGTCAACGACCTGGCGATGATCGAAGCGGCCGGCTGCGGGATCGCCATGGGCAACGCCATCGACGCCGTCAAGGCGGCGGCCAAACGTCAGACCGGGACCAACGACGAAGCGGGCGTGGCGACGGCGATCGAACGGCTGCTCGACGGGACATGGTGAGGGTCAAAGTGCGCGGACGGGATGGGCGGTGCCTTCTGGCGACTTGGCCAATGACGCCAGGTGCAGGTTTCTGCTGAGCATGGAATACATGGTGGGCCACGAAGGCGCGAAGACGCGAAGGAAGGCAGGGAGGAAGAGTGTGATGCGCGCCTCCTCCGTTATTCTTCTTCGCCTTCCTTCGCGTCTTCGCGCCTTCGTGGCCCATTTCGCCTTCGTCCACGCCCGTCATCTGGTGACAAAATCGCACATGGCGTCATTGAGAACTCGAAACCCCGAAACCAGCCAAACCCCGCTGCCGATTTCATGAGCCAATCGGGCGTTTGCGGGGGGCGTTTGTGGGAGCGTGACCCTCGATTTTTTGCTGGCAATGCGCGGGGGCCTGGGGTATAATTCGCTCGATGCGGATTCCTCACATGGAGGTGGACGAATCCGGCGAGCGACGCGGCCTGTGGGTGCGGCGTCCGTGAGAGAGATGGATCCCATGATGCGTAACACGTTTGTCGCCATCGCCCTGACCGCTGCCCTTGCATCCGTCGCCTCCCCGGCGAAGGCGGTGCTGCTCAATTTCGACACCGAGACGGCGACGACGATTCCGTCGATGACGCCCAATTCACCGACCCGCCCCGGCGCCCTGACGAGCATCAGCGGCGTGGTCGACGGGATCACGGTGACGATCTCCCGCTCCGGCGGACAATCCTTCGACATCATCGACAATGCCCAGCAGGGCAACCTCAAGGCGCCCAACGAACTGAACAACGGCAAGTGGGGCGCCCGCTCGATCGACCCGTTCATCAACACGACCAAGTCGCTGATCATCAGCTTCGACACCGCGGTGCACACGGTCTCGATGCTCATCGGCGACTTCGGGGCGGACACCGATGCGGTGCAGCTTAAGGCCTATTCCAACGCCAACGCCACGGGGCTCATCAAGACGACGACGACGGATCTGCCGACCTCGCCGACCGTGCCGGGGTCCAACAAGTTCACGGAGAAGCGCGTGAGCGTGTTCTCGTCGGCGGTCAATATCCGCAGCGTCGAACTGATCGCGGGAGCGGGCGTCAACAATGACCTGTTGAGCGTGTTCATCGATCGGCTGTTCTTCTCGGCGACGCCGGAAGTCGTCGACGCCACGCATATTCCCGACATTCCGATCAGCACGACGGAAGTGAGCTTCATGCTCAATTTTCTGGGCGTGGACAATCCGCTGAACCTCGGCGATCAGTTTTTCGTGGCCGGGGACACGGTGCCGGAGCCGACGGGCTTGGCGATGTTGGGGCTTGGCGCGGTGGCGATGATGCGTCGTCGGCGTCGGGCGTAAACCCCCTCCAAAACAGGCCGCGAGCGGCCTCGCTGAACAGATGAAATCGATCGCTTGACCGGGGGCGGTCAGCGTGCAACAATAACGGTCTCGACGCCTCCCCGGTTTGACTCCGCAATGGATGCCGGGGCGATGAGACACTCGGCCGGGACGGTTGCCCTCCCGGTGGCGAAACGAGACAAGACATGCAGCGTGCATTGTTGAACCCGAAACAAAGCGGCAACAGGATATCGAATCGACATGGCCAACTACACCGGTCCGAAGGTCAAGCTTTCGCGTCGCGTCGGCGTTCCCATCGCTGACATCCCCAAGCACACGCAGGTCCAGCTCGTCCCGCCGGGACAGCACGGGTTCCGCGGTCGCCGGCTGCGCGACTACGGCGTGCGTCTGAACGAAAAGCAGAAGCTGCGCTACCACTACAACGTGCTCGAGAAGCAGTTCCGCCGCACGCTCGAAATCGCCAGCCGCACCAAGGGCAACACCGGCGTCGTGCTGCTGATCCTCCTGGAAAAGCGTTTGGACAATGTGCTGCGCCGCCTCGGCTACGCCCGCACCATCTGGGCCGCCCGGCAGATGGTCGCGCACGGGCATGTGCTCGTCAACGGCCGCAAGACCGACCGCCCCAGCTACGTCGTGAGCGTCGGGGATCAGATCACCGTCAAGGAACGCGCTCACAAGCTCGTCCGCGAGAACCTCGAGTCGATGGCCGGCCATGACGTGCCCGCCTGGCTGAGCTTCGCTCCCGCCGACCTGACCGCCTCGGTCGTCGCCGAGCCGACCGTCGATCAGGTCCCCTTCGATGTGAACATGAACCTCATCGTCGAATTCTACCGCTGATCGAATTCGCTCAATCAACAAAACGGAGCGACCCGCGTCGCTCCGTTTTTTCATGCGCGCTCAAAATGACATTCCAACATTCTCAAAAATGTTGGAATGTCGCTTTGATAATGAAATGGTGTCGGCGTTCGCTCATCGCCACGTCATGACGCCATGTGCTTCACGCCGTCGCTTCGAGGATGGGGGCGATGTCGTGGTTGAAGACTTCCTGCAGAAGCTCGGCGGTGAGGCCCTGCGTCGAGTCGTGGTAGTGCACGGTGCGAGCCAGACACGCGACGCGTTCGCAGCTTGCGGCGATCGAGCGCAGATCATGGCTGACGATCACGACGGTCAGCCCGAGCTGCGCGTGCAGATTATGGATCAGGTCGGCGAAGCGGCGCTGACCGGCGAGGTCCACGCCGACCGTCGGCTCGTCCATGAGCAACACCTTCGGCCCCGCCGCCAACGCCCGCGCGATGAACACCCGCTGCTGCTGCCCGCCGCTCAGTTGCCCGATGGGCCGGGTCGCCAGTTCGCCGACGCCGACGAGCTTCATGAGCTCTTCGACGCGCTCCAGGTCCTCGCGCCGGTGCTTGCGAAAAAGCCCCGTTTTCCCAGCCAATCCCATCGTGATGACCTGCCGGACATTCACGGGAAATCGCCGCTCAAAATGATGCTGTTGCGGGACGTACCCGACGACGTCGCCGCGGCGGGTCACTTCGTCGGGGGTGAGCCCCATGACATGCACCGAGCCGGTGTATCCCGTAAGCTGCCCGAGGATGATTTTCAGCAGCGTCGTCTTCCCGCCCCCGTTGGGTCCGATGATCCCCAGGTTGCATCCCGCTTCAATGTGCAGCGTCACATCGCTCAGCGCCTCGACGTTCCCGTAGCGGTACGACACATGATCCAGACACACCGCGTCCACCCCCGCGTGATGCTCGCTGAGCGATCCGTGATGATGACAGGCGTGCAGCGAAGCGGGCGCGTGAGCGTGATCATGCGCATGGTCGTGCGAATGATCGTGGTCGTGGCCGCAGCAATGGTCGTGATCGTGCGTCATGGGCCGGACAGGGCGTCGACAAGCGTCCGCAGATTATATCGCATCAGATGTTGCCACGTATCCGCGATGGTCGAATTGGGATTGCCGATCGGGTCGAGCGTGTGAATCCTGATGCCCGTCTCGCGCGCGATGACATCCGCCACATCCGGCGGAAACTGCGGCTCGGCGAACACCGCCTGAACCCGCTTGTCATTGATCGCCTTCAGCGCCATCTCCAATCGCCGCGGCGTCATCGCCCCCGGCGCATCGACCGGCGAAAGCGTCACGACGACCTTGAGCCCGTAGCGAGCCGCGAGGCGATCGAACGCATTGTGAAACGTCACGATCCCCGCCCCCGGGAATTTCGCCAGCGCCGTTTTGTATTCCTCATCCACCGCCGCCACATCCGCCGCCAGCTTCTCATCGAGCGGCACACCGAGCTTCGCCGCCAACCCCGGCAGCGCCTTTTCGATCAACACCGGGTCGAGCCAGAGGTGCGGATTGGCCGCCAGACTTTCGTGATCCTCGTCATCGTCGTCCGCATCGCCGTCCTGATGATGATGCGCATGCCCCGTCAGCGCCCGATCGTCGATCCCCGCCAGCTCCGCCAGCGATACATGCTTGGCATCCTTCCCGCCCGTCGCCGCAAGCGACCGCTCCGCCCATGTGTCAAAACCCATCCCGACATTGACGAGCAGCGTCGCCCGGCTCAGTGCATCCGCATCCGCCGCCGTCGGCTCAAACCCGTGCGGACTGACCCCCGCCGGAACCAGACATACGACTTCCATCTTCTCCCCCACCATCTGCCGCACCAACGACGCCAGCGGCCAAATCGTCGTCACCACGACCGGCTTCCCCCCCGCGCCGGGAGCCGGATCGTGATGACACCCCCCAATCAACAACATCGCCACAAGCGCGGTCGCAACAGACAAACGATGAGCATTGACCATGGTGAACCTTTGATGTGCATGCCCATGCCCCGGTTACGCTCCGTCAAAGATCAAAGTTCGCGCTCCTTGCCGCCGCCCGGTCGCCTGTATACACTACTTCCTTCCCTCACGGGGCGGTAGCTCAACTGGGAGAGCGCCTGAATCGCATTCAGGAGGTTGTGGGTTCGATCCCCATCCGCTCCATTCTGCGACGCTCAGCTTCGCTGAGCTATGCAGAATGCCCTGCGTAGCACGGCGTCAGCCGGGCGAAGCAGGGCCGAACGCAAGTCATCTTCCGGGCTTCGGCATGTACGTTTACCAGATCCGATCCATCGCGAGCCCCGATGAGCGGTACATCGACTCGAGGCACAACCTCAAAAAACGCCTCGCCGAGCACAACGCCCGCTGCTCGCCTCATACCAGCAAACACGCCCCCTGGCGTCTTGAAGTGGCCCTGCACTTCGCTGACCCCGCCAAGGCCGCCGCCTTCGAGCGCTACCTCAAGCATGGCTCCGGCCACGCCTTCGCCCACCGCCACTTCTGGTAACCCCCGACTAACCCTCCCCCAACCCCCCCCTCTTTTTTGTATAGATTCCCCTCCGTCGACGAACCTATTTGACGGAGAGTTCCATGCCCATCGATCAGCACACGCTTGTCCGCACGCTGCTTCGCGATCGCAGCAAGCTGTTCGCCTACATTCTCTCCATCGTCCGTGATGAGCATCTGGCCGAGGATGTGTTTCAGGATGTGAGCATCCTCGCCCTCGACAAGTGCAGCGAGATCCGCGATGTCCAGGCCCTGCCGGTCTGGATCCGCCGGGCCGCCCGGTTCAAGGCCCTCGCCGCTCTGGAAAAAGACGCCCGCACCCCCGCCAGCTTCGACAACGAACTGCTCGACCTCATCGACGGTGAATGGCCCCGCTTCGACGCCCTGGCCCCCAGCGACCTCAACGAAGCCCTCCGCCAGTGCCTTTCCGAGCTGACCCCCAACAATCATCAGATCATCGAGATGCGCTACGGCCAGAACCTCAAGTCCGGCCAGATCGCCCAATCCCTCGGCCGCACCGCCCACGCCGTCTACATCGCCCTCGCGCGCATCCACAAACAACTCGCCGCCTGCATCGAGCACCGCCTCCGGCAGGAGCGCGCCGATGCCTAAAGCAGCCCCCTCCATCGCCGAACTGACCTTCGCCTACCTCGAGCGCGACATCGCCCCCGAGTCCCTCGCCGATCTGCGTGAGCGGCTCGCCGCCGACTCCGCCGCCCGCCGCACCTTCATCCTGACCTGCCTCCAGTCCCGCCTCCTCGTCGACCGATTCAACGAACGCACGGATCAGACGCTTCGCCGCGAAGCGCCGCTTCCTTCGGCCAAGCTCAAGGCAGGCAGCGCCGGCGTGGGCCTGCCACAAGCGACTTCCGCATCCCCCCACGCCGACGCTGAGCCCGCCCCGGGGCGAAGCGTCTGGTACACCAAAGGGTTCAGGGTTCAGGGTTCAGGGTTCAGCTTCAAAGCAGCGATCGCCGCGCTCATTCTCCTCGCCGCCGCGCTGCTCTATGTCTTCCTGCCCACTGCTCCGAACTCCCCGCTCCCCGCTCCCCACTCCGCCGCCCCGGCATCTTTCGCCATCCTCTCCGACCGCTCCGACGACGCTCAGTTCGCCGATGCCGACCTCTCCCTCGGCGAAGGCCTCAACACGCCAATCAAACTCACCGCCGGCCGCGCTCAAGTCATGTTCAAGTCCACCGCCGTCGTCGATCTGACCGGCCCGTGCGAGTTTGCGATGACCGGCCCCAACCGCGGGCGTCTCGCCTCCGGCAAACTCGAAGCATACTGCCGTCCCGAAGCGCGTGGGTTCACCGTCGATTTGCCCGACGGCTCGCGCATCGTTGATCTGGGAACCGCCTTCGTCCTCCAGATCGACCCGGTCGGCAATGCGTTTGTTCAGGTTACCGAAGGTCACGTTCGACTCGAGGGTCGCGCTGACAAACCGATCGAACTGGCCGCCGGCCAGCGCGGCACGATCGATCGCTTCGGACGCGCCACCGACACGGATCAGCTCGCCGACGATCACCTGGCCGGCGTGTACGACTTTGAATCCGCACAGGCCAGTCCCCGCGGCGTGCCCCTTGATCAGCCCAACGGCAACGACGGTTGGAAACGCGTCGGCGGGACCGGACAGAACCACACCATGCGCGTGCGCAATGACCATCCGCCCGATGCGAACTTCAAAGGCAACTACCTCGACGCCCGCGCGGACAACGCCGGCGATGAAATGTACGTTCGCCCGGCCGATGCCGCGTTCGCACCCCGCATCGCCTCCGATGCACAGGTGGTGTCCGTCTCCTTCATCGTCAATCAGGCCGAGGACCCCCTCGCCCAGGCCTTTGTCGGCATCGGCTCGCCCGGTGCCGGACATATCCGCTTCGGCATGACGCATCTGAACCAATGGACCGTCCGCAACACCGACGAAACATTCGCATTTGAGGCGCCCGGGCCCGGCCCCGCCCGGATCGACCGTCAACCCCGAACCTACCGCGCCACGCTCAACATCTTCATCAATCACGATAACCCCGCGCAAACCACCGCCAGTCTGCGCGTCGAGAATCTCACCGACGGCGGGTCGACCTTCGTCGCCTCGCGCATTGCCCTGCCCTTGTCCGCCGCCGCCGCCGATCCGTCGAAATGGACCAGTTTATCTGCCCGCGTGCGCCGCGCCGCCGTCGATGACATCGTCATCGGCTACACGCTCGCCCCCCCATCCGATCGATCTGAACCCACATCCAAAGCACCGGCCGATCGCCATCGCGAAGCGACCGCCCGAGGCCCGCTCCCGAAGGAAGTTCCTTTCGGAGAAAAATGACCCTTTCTGGAGATTCAAGCATGACACAACGAACACGCCTGTTGATGATCCTCGCCTTGGCGACCGCAGGGCTCGCCGCGCCCGCCTTGGCGAACGTCATCACGGTCAACGCGGGAACCTACGACTTCTCGACCGCCACCGCCTCCGCCGCCGGGGTATCCATCACCGGCAACGATAACTGGACCCGGATTGGCGGCACCGGCATCGGCACCGACGATCTGGTCCGCAGCGCCGGCCAACCGGATGCCAACTTCGTGGGTAATTGGCTCTCCGGTTCCGGTGGCGACGACCTCTACACCCGTGCCAATAACGGCGCCTTCACATACAGCGTCCCCGCCACGGCCCTGACCGTCTCGCTCGCCTACACCCTGCGGACCAATAACGCCACGCAGGTCATCTTCGGCGTCAATACGACGGGCGGGATTCTGCAATTCGGGACCAACGCCACCGATGACTGGTGGTTCCGCGAGTTCAACGGCACCATCCACACCCTCGCCGACGGCTCGGGCACGCCCGACGACCTGACGGCCACCCTGCGCACCTACCGCGCCACGCTCACCGTCGACGTGGCCGCCAAGACGGTCTCCCTCTCGGTGGCGAACCTGTCGCTGGGCGGGTCGGCCACCGTCGCCAGCGGCGTCGCGCTCGACAGCGCCACGTTCGTCAATCCGTCGAACTGGAACGGCCTGTTCACGCGCACCCGCGGCGCGATCGACAACTTCAACATCAGCTACACCGTCCAGGAGATACCCACTCCCGCGGCCCTGCCCGCGGGACTGCTGCTGCTCACCTTGGCGGCGCAACGCCGATGGCGGTAACCGCGCTGCCGGACCCGGGCCGGGCCCGGCGCGTCCGGTCCGCACAGACCGAGCTGACCATGAAACGTTCCCCACATGGCTTCACCCTCGTCGAACTGATGGTCGTCGTCGCGATCATCCTCGCACTGCTGGCGATCCTCCTGCCGGCGATGGGGCGCGCGCGGGAGGCGGCCAACCGCGCCACCTGCGCGTCGCGGCTCCATCAGCTCGGCGTCGGCTCTCTCGTCTTTGCCGGCGACCGGTTCGGTCGACTGCCCGATCTGGGCCCCGGAACCGCCTCCGTCTCGCAAGGCAACCACCCTGTCATCTTCATGTGGAGCATCCCCGACACCGACATCCTCCTCGGCGGATATCTGGGCAACGACTACCGTCTCATGCAATGCCCGACCTATGACGCCGCATTTGACCTCGCTCACCATCTCAGCGGCAACCCCGACGCGCACGGGTTCAACTACCGCTACGCCGGGTTCATCACGACGCTGACCTATCGCTGTCAGCCGGCGTATCCCAACGGCACGATCGATCTGAACGGCGATGGCATGGGCGAGCGCCTCCGAGCACTGACGCTTCACGACCAACTGGTCGTCGAGCCGATGCTCTTCGGCGACATCGTCACCGAGTTCACGCCGGGCATTTACTCCTGGAACGGGATGCCCGTCTCGCACGCAGCGGGCAGCAGCGCCAAACCGGCCGGCGGCAACAATCTCTGGCGCGACGGCCATGTCGCCTGGACCGACTTCGACCAGATGACCGCCAACTACTCCCACGCGTCGCCGCCGGGCGTAGGCACCGGTCTTCGAGACATGTTCTGGCGCCTTACCCCCTGATCGATCGCGCGACATCGCCCGGCGATTTCCCCCGTCCTCCATGACTTCGACCACGCGCCGACCACCGACTTCACCCACCTCCGGTTGGGTCATTTCACCCATTTTGCGCACAACCGTTTCGTCATTCGCGCACCGGGAAGGCAAATCGGACGCGGCGGTGCGCACGCGTTTTTGTAAGTCCTTATTCGATCGCGCACCGGCGCGCCGCGATTGCCGCGCCGATGCGCACAGGTCCGCCCGGTGCGCGCGATGGGCCGTGATGATGCGTCAAATCCCCGATTTTTGAGCCGGCAACGGGGGCGCACGGGAAGGGCGAAAAAACGCGGACCTGCCGCGCCCGTGCGAACGGGTGATCCGCCCCAAAACTCAGAACACGCGGTTGAGCCCGTTGAGCGCCGCGACGCGGTAGGCCTCGGCCATGGTGGGGTAGTTGAAGGTCGTGTTGACAAAGTAGTCGAGGGTGTTTTGCGGAGCGGGTTGGGTCATGATGGCCTGACCGATGTGGATGATCTCGGGGGCCTGGTCGCCGAAGCAGTGAATACCGAGGATTTCCAGCGTTTCGCGGTGGAACAGGAGCTTGAGCATGCCCATGGTGTTCCCGGTGATCTGAGCGCGGGCGAGGGAGCGGAAGAGCGCCCGGCCGACTTCGTAGGGGACCTTCGCCTCGGTGAGCTGGCGTTCGGTGCGGCCGACGCTGGAGATGCCGGGGGTGGTGTAAATGCCGGTGGGGATGTACTGGACGAGGTGATGATGGACGTTGGGGTCGATGATATGCGACGCGGCGAATCGGCCTTGATCGTAGGCGGCGCTGGCGAGCGCCGGGGGGCCGATCACGTCGCCGACGGCGTAGATGTGCGGCAGCTTCGTCTGATAGTCCTGATTGACGGCGATCTGCCCGCGGTGGTTGGGCTCAAGGCCGATGTCTTCGAGGCCCATCCCATCGGTGTTGCCGGTCCGTCCGTTGGCCCAGAGGAGGGCTTCGGTCTTGAGCGCTTTGCCGGACTTGAGGTAGAGCACGACGCCATCGTCGAGCGGCTCGATCCGCTCGCATTCCTCGTCGTGACGAATCAGCGTGCCGGTGTCGCGCATGTGATACGCCAGCGCGTCGATGATCTCATCGTCGAGAAATTCCAGCAGTTTCGAGCGTGTATTGACCAGGTTGATCTTCACATCCAGCCCGCGGAACATCGAGGCGTATTCACAGCCGATCACCCCGGCCCCGTAGATCGTCAGCGACGAGGGCGTGTCGCGCATCTTCAATACGGTGTCAGCGTCGAAGATACGCGGGTGATTGAAATCGACGTCGACGGGCCGATAGGGACGAGAGCCGGTGGCGATGATGAAGTGGGCGGCTTCGTAGTGCTCCTCGATGCCGTGATGGGTGCGGATGCAGATGGTATTGGCGTTGTGAAAGCGGGCGTGACCGGCGATGATCGGGACGTTGTTGCGGCCGTAGAACCCCTCGCGCATGGACACCTGCGAACGGACGACGGACTCGGCGGTGCGGACAATCTGTCCGAACGGCGGGCGGTCGTTGTAGCCGCGCGGGGCGAAGGGGGAGCGGAGGCATTCGTTCATGCGGGCGATGGCATGGCGCAGGGCTTTCGAGGGGATCGTGCCCCAATGCGTGCATCCGCCGCCGACGGTGGCGTAGCGTTCGACGACTGCGACGCGCTTGCCTTCCTTGGCGGCCTTCATCGCCGCGCCTTCGCCGCCGGGTCCGCTGCCGATCACAATCACGTCAAAATATCGTTGGGTCATGGCTCATCCCTGAGTTCATCATCGGGCCGGTGAAAGTGCATGTTAAGCCACTGGACCGCGCCTGTCATTGTGGGTAAGTTAGATTCCGACGCGAACACGCATTGCGGGTCCGGTGCGTTGGGCCCATCGAGGTCGGCAATGATCGTCGGTATTCCGCGTGAAACCTATCCGAACGAGCGTCGGGCGGCGCTAGCGCCCGAGGCGATCCCCCTGCTGCAAAAGCTCGGCCTTTCCGTGCTGATCGAACCCGACGCCGGCGCCGCCGCCGGGTTCACCAATGAGGCCTACCGGCACAAAGGCGCGACGCTGGCAAGTGATCGCGCCGAAGTCTTCGCGAAAGCAAACATTGTTGCCCAAGTCCGATGCCCCGGCGCCAATCCCGAGCATGGCCCCGCCGACATCGCCCTGCTGCGTGCGGATCATGTGTTGATCGGTCACTCCGAACCGCTTCTCGCATACGAACTCAACCAGTCGATCGCCCGCTCCGGCGCGACGCTTTTCGCCATGGAGCTGATCCCCCGCATCTCGCGGGCTCAGTCGATGGACGCCCTGTCGAGCCAAGCGAATCTGGCTGGCTACAAGGCCGTGCTGCTTGCCGCCGAGCATATGCGGCGGATTTACCCCATGATGATGACCGCCGCCGGGACCCTCAAACCCGCCCGCGTCTTCGTCATCGGCGCCGGCGTGGCGGGCCTGCAGGCGATCGCCACGGCCAAGCGCCTCGGGGCCGTCGTCAGCGCGATCGATGTGCGGCCGGACGTGAAGGATCAGGTCGAATCGCTCGGCGCCCGCTTCGTCATGCCGCCGAGCATGGCGGAGGGCGAAGGCGGCTACGCGAAGGAAATGACCGACGCGCAGAAGCAGGAGCAGCAGAAGATGATGGCCGACACGATCGCCGAGTCGGATGTCGTCATCACCACCGCCGCCATCCCCGGTCGCCCCTCGCCCAAACTCATCGCCGCCGAAACGGTCGACCGCATGGCCCCGGGGTCCGTCATCGTCGACCTCGCCGCCGAGCGCGGCGGCAATTGCGCCCTGACCCACCCCGACAAAATCATCACGCATCACGACGTCACGATCATCGGCATCAACAATGTCCCGAGTCTCGTCCCGCAGGACGCGACGACGATGTACGCCGGCAACATCACCAAACTCCTCCAGCACATCGTCAACAAAAAAGGCGAAATCGTCATCGACATGACCGACGCCATCACCGGCGGCACCGTCCTGTGTCGCAACGGCGAAGTGGTGCATCCGCGCGTGCGGGAGTTGATGGGGTTGCCGAAACTCGAAGCTGCTAAGCCGCCGTCAGATCCCGAGCGGGTCGAGGGGCAAGCGGCGGGAGGAAATCCGTAATGGACTTCATCATTCTTCTGACCGTCTTCGTGCTCGCGATTTTCATCGGGTTTGAGATCATCACCAAGGTCCCCCCGACGCTGCACACGCCGCTCATGTCCGGGTCCAACGCCATCTCCGGCATCACCATCGTCGGCGCCCTGCTCGCGACGCACCTCGAAAACACATGGGTCGGCACCACCCTCGCCTTCTTCGCCATCGTCATGGCGATGATCAATGTCGTCGGCGGATACATGGTCACGCACCGCATGCTTGGCATGTTCAAAAAGAAATAGCCGTCTATGCCTGACTGGCTCATCAATCTCGCGTACCTCGTCGCCTCCGTGCTGTTCATCCTCGGCATCAAGGGCATGACGCACCCGCGCACCGCCGTCCGGGGCAATCTCATCAGCGCCATCGGCATGGCGATCGCCATCATCGTCACCCTCGCACACGGCGGGATCAACTACGGCGTCATCGCCGGCGGCGTCATCGTCGGTTCCGCCATCGGCGCACTCTTCGCCATCCGTGTGCCCATGACCGGCATGCCGCAGATGGTCGCCCTGCTCAATGGTTTCGGCGGCGGCGCGAGCGTCTGCGTGGCGTGGGCCGAGCTGATCAATCCCGCGACGCATTACGAGGTACAGGGCACCAGTGCCATCGCCCTGACCGGCTTCGTCGGCGCGATCACGTTCTGGGGCTCCGGCGTGGCGTGGGCGAAACTTGAGGAAATCAAGCAGTTCAAGAACCCCATCGCCTTCCCGATGCAGCAGCTTGCCAATGCGGTGATGATGCTCATCGTGATCGGGCTCGGCGTCTGGATGGTCCTGCAACCGGAGCACGGGCTGATTGCGTTCATCTTCATCGTCATCGTGTCGTCGGTCATGGGCTTCACACTGACGAGCCCCATCGGCGGGGCCGACATGCCCGTCGTCATCGCCCTGCTCAACAGCTACTCCGGCATCGCCGCCGCCATGGCCGGGTTCATCATCGACAACACCGTCCTCATCATCACCGGCTCCCTCGTCGGCGCGTCGGGCGTCATTTTGACTTCGATCATGTGCAAGGCGATGAACCGCTCGCTGGCGAATGTCATCTTCGGCAACATCGACGCCTCCGCCGCGACCGCCACCGCCGACGAAGTCTACGAAGGCAAGATCAAAGCCGTCAGCCCCGAAGAAATCGCCATGATGCTCGACGGCGTGCAGCGCGTCGTCATCGTGCCCGGCTACGGCATGGCCGTCGCGCAGGCGCAGCACGCCGTGCGCGATCTGTATCAGCTTCTGCAGGACCGCGGCGTCAATGTCGAGTTCGCCATCCACCCCGTCGCCGGCCGCATGCCCGGGCACATGAACGTCCTGCTCGCCGAGGTGGACATTCCCTACGACAAACTCATCGAAATGGACCAGATCAACGCCGAGTTCGCGCAAGTCGATGTGGCGATCGTGCTCGGCGCCAACGATGTCGTCAACCCCGACGCCCGCAAGACCAACAGCCCCATCGCCGGCATGCCCATTCTCGACGTCGACAAGGCCCGCACCGTCATCGTCGTCAAACGCAGCTTGAGCCCCGGCTTCGCGGGCATCCCCAATCCGCTCTTCGCGGCGGACAATTGCCTGATGTACTTCGCTGACGGCAAAAAAGCCGTCATGGACCTCATCGCGGCGATGAAGGAGAATTGATCGCGAAGGGCTTCCCGCACTCCCGCGGGTTTGGGGGATCAGGATCGAATTGACCAATGACAAATGCCTAATGACAAATTGAATCGGTCATCAGGCATTAGGCGTTTGTCATTGACGCCATGTGCAAGTTTCCGCCGGGCATGGAATCCATTTTTAAGACAGCGTGGGCCACGAAGACGCGAAGAAAGACAGGGAGGAAGCGTGTGATTCGCGTCTGTTCGGTCATTCTTCATCGCCTTCCTTCGCGTCTTCGCGCCTTCGTGGCTCATTTCGCCTTCTTCCATGCCCGTCATCCAATGACAAAAACCCGCACATGGCGTCATTGGGCAATTTCGACCAGCATCTAAACCGAACGAACCATGTTGATCGTAGTGGATTCTTCTTGCCGGCGTGATGCGGTACAATCTTCATCATTGACCACCCTGAATCGAAGTGCGGGTCCGTACATCGCCCCTCGGTCGTGTCGTCTTTTATCAGGAGTTCCCGATGACCTCTCCCAATCATGTCGAAGACGCGGTGCTGGAGCGATACGCGCGGGGCGCTGAGGCCGTCGAACCGGCGTTGTGTTGTCCGGTGGAGGATTATGAAGGTCAATACCTGGCCGCGCTGCCGAAGGAGATCATCGAAAAAGACTACGGCTGCGGCAATCCGTCGCGCTGGGCGCGCGAGGGCGATGTCGTCGTCGACCTCGGCTCCGGTGCGGGCAAAATCTGTTACATCCTCGCGCAAAAGGTCGGTCCGATGGGGCAGGTCATCGGCGTCGACTTCAACGACGCCATGCTCAACATCGCACGCAAATATCAGAATCCCCTCGCCGAGCAGTTCGGCTATGGCAACACGCGCTTCGTCAAGGCGAAGATTCAGGACCTGGCGCTCGATCTGGATCGCATGGCGGCGTGGCTGGCGGAGCATCCGGTCACGTCGATCGCGGACATGCAGCGCTATGAGGCCGAGTGCGATCGGCTTCGGAGCGACGAGCCGATGATCGCTGATGCGAGCGTCGATCTGGTCGTGAGCAACTGCGTACTGAACCTGGTGCGGGCGCGGGACAAACAGCAGCTTTTCGCCGAGATTTTCCGCGTGCTCAAGCGCGGCGGGCGAGCCGTCATCAGCGACATCGTCTGCGATGAAGACCCGACGCCCGACATCATTGCCGACCCCGAACTCTGGTCCGGGTGCATCAGCGGCGCATTCCGCGAAGATCGATTCCTGGCCATGTTCGAGGAAGCCGGTTTCCACGGCGTCGAGATTCTTGCGCGGGCCGGCGAGCCGTGGCGAACGATCGACGGCGTGGAGTTTCGCTCGATGACCGTGCGGGCGTACAAGGGTAAGGACGGTCCGTGCATGGATCGCCGTCAGGCGGCGGTGTACAAGGGGCCGTGGAAAACGGTCACGGATGATGATGGTCACACCTATGTGCGCGGACGGCGGATGGCGGTGTGCGAGAAGACGTTCGCACTGCTCACCGAGCCGAGCGGGCCGTACGCGGCGCAGATGATCGGCATCGAGCCGTACGACACGGTGCCGCACGAGCGCGCCGAGCCGATGGACTGCCGGCGGAATATGTTCCGCGCGACGACGGAAACGAAAGGCGAAGCATATCCCAAGACGGACGGCGAGCCCGATGCGTCGTGCTGCGATCCGGGCAATGGCAAGTGCTGCTGAGCGGAAGGATTGATGATGGCAACGATGGGTCACACGACGAGCGATCCGAATGCGTTCGATGCGGCGGTCGGCGGCGAACTCCGCGCAGCGGAGGCCATCACGACGATTCAGGTCAACGTCGGCCTGACGTGCAATCTCGCTTGTCATCATTGCCATGTCGTGTCGGGGCCGAACCGCACGGAGCAGATGCGTTGGGCGACGATGGAGCATGTGCTGGCGGCGGCGGCCCGGAGCGGCGCGACCTTGCTGGACATCACGGGCGGCGCGCCGGAGATGAACCCCCACTTCCGCGCGTTCGTCGAGGCGGCGCGGCGCATGGGCCTCGAGGTGATGGTCCGTACGAATCTGACGATTCTGCTTCAGGCGGACTGCACCGATTTGCCCGGGTTTTTCCGACGTCATCGCGTGCATCTCGTCGCATCGCTGCCGTGCTACCTTCAGAAGAATGTCGATCAACAGCGCGGGCGGCATGTGTACGTCGAGAGCATCGAGGCGATGAAGCGGCTCAACGCCGTCGGGTACGGCATCGATGCGGACCTGCCGCTCGATCTGGTGTACAACCCGCTGGGACCGAGTCTGCCGCCGGATCAGGGGTCGCTCGAAGCGGACTACCGGCGCATGCTCGCGTCGATGCACGGCGTGCGGTTCACGCGGCTGTTGACGATCACGAACATGGCGATCGGTCGGTTTCTGCATGACCTTGAGCGCGACGGAAAGGCCGAGGCGTATCAGCAATTGCTGCGCGAATCGTTCAACCCCGCCGCCGTCGATCCGCTCATGTGCCGGCATCAATTGCATGTCAGCTTCGACGGGCGCGTGCATGATTGCGACTTCAACTACGCGTTGAATCTGCAGTGCGATCCGGCGCTGCCGGCAACGATCGATCGCTTCGACCCGGCGGCGTTCGCGCGACGTCGCATCGTCACGGGCGACCACTGCTTCGGCTGCACCGCCGGCTGTGGATCGAGCTGCGGCGGCGCCCTCGTCGAAAGCGCGCCGACGGGATGAAATCGCTCCGGCCCATCCTGATCGGCATCGTGCTCATCGCCGCCGCGGCGTGCCTCTTCCTCCTGCCGGTCAAGACGTACCTGCGGGACTTTCTGCAATGGGTCGACGGGCTGGGCGTGTGGGGGCCGGTGCTGGTCGCCGCCGTCTATGTGCCCGCCACCGTACTCTTCATCCCCGGCTCGATCATCACACTCGGCGCCGGCGCGATCTTCGGCGTCGTCGTCGGAACCGTCGCCGTCTCCATCGGCAGCACGCTCGGCTCGACGTGCGCGTTTCTGATCGCCCGCTTCGCCGCTCGCGACTGGGTCGCCCAAAAAGTCGCCGGCAGCCCCAAGTTCGCCGCCATCGACCGGGCCGTCGGCCGCGAGGGATTCAAGATCGTCCTGCTCACGCGACTTTCCCCCGTGTTTCCGTACAACCTGCTGGGCTATTTGTATGGGATCACGAACGTGAAGCTTCGTGATTATTTTCTGGCGAGTTGGGTCGGCATGATTCCCGGCACGGTGTTGTACGTCTATCTCGGTTCGCTGGGCGGCTCGCTCGCCAAGGTCGCCGCCGGCGAAGCGCCCAAGGCCGGGGCGCTGCAGTGGTCGCTTTACGCGCTGGGCTTCATCGCCACCGTGTTCGTCACCGTGCTCATCACGCGCATCGCCACGCGTGCCATGCGAGCCGACCTCGACCTGTCCGAGGAAGCGCAGGCATGAGCAAACCTGTGAACGTTATGCCGATGGATGCCTACAACGCGCGGCTCGTTGAAGCCGTGCATCCGCCGACGTGGGTGAACCCCAAGCCGACGGGCGTGTACGACATGCTCGTCATCGGGGCCGGCACGGCGGGGTTGGTGACGGCGATCGCCTGCCGCGGATTCGGCAAACGTGTCGCGCTGATCGAGCGTCATCTGATGGGCGGCGACTGCCTGAACGTCGGCTGCGTGCCGAGCAAGGCGCTCATCCGGGCGGCACGCGCCGCGGCGGAGGTGCGCGATGCGGAGAAGTTGGGCGTGAAGATCAGCGGGTACGCGGTGGACTTTCCCGCCGTGATGGAGCGGATGCGGAAATTGCGGGCGGAAATCGCGCCGCATGACGGGGCAAAGCGTTTCGCGTCGCTGGGAATCGATGTGTTTTTGGGTGATGCGAAGTTCGAGGGACCGGATTCGGTGAGCGTCGGCGGGACGACGCTGGAATTTCACAAGGCGTGCATCGCCACCGGCGGTCGCCCGGCCGCGCCGGACATGCCGGGGCTCGCCTCGGCGGGATATCTGACGAACGAGACGATCTTCACGCTGACTGAACTGCCCGCGCGGCTGGCGGTCATCGGGGCCGGGCCGATCGGGTGCGAGATGGCGCAGGCCTTCGCGCGATTCGGGTCACAAGTGACGCTCATCACGACCGATCACGGCGTGCTCCCCCACGAGGAACCGGCGGCGAGCGCGATCGTCCGGGCATCACTACATCGCGACGGCGTGACGATTCACGAAGGCGGGCGTCATGCACGCATCGAAACGCACGGCCCGACGAAGCGGATCGTTCTCGGTTCAAACGTCATCGACGTCGATGCGATTCTCCTGGCCGCGGGGCGGCGGCCCAATGTCGAGGGCCTGGGCCTGGAGCGCGCCGGCGTCGACTACGACCCGCGCGGCGTGAAGGTCGATGACCATCTGCGAACGACCAATCGTCGCATTTTCGCGGCGGGCGACATCTGTTTTCCGTACAAGTTCACGCACGCCGCCGATGCGTGTGCGCGGATCGTGACGCGCAACGCCATGCTGCCGTGGCTGCCGTTTGCAGCGAAAGCGTCGAAGCTGGTGATGCCCTGGTGCACGTACACGGACCCGGAAGTCGCCCGCGTCGGCCGATCGGCGCTCGAACTGACGGAGGCGGGCGTCGACATTGAGACGGTGACGATCGAGATGGGCGAGGTCGACCGGGCGATGCTCGATGAGCAGACGAAGGGCGTGCTGATCGTGCATGTCAAACGACGCTCGGGGCGTATCCTCGGGGCGACGCTCGTGTCCGCTCACGCCGGCGAGACGATCGGCGAATTGACGGCCGCGATGACGCATGGATTGACACTGCAATCACTTTCCAAAGTGATTCATCCGTACCCGACGCAGGCGGAGGCGATCAAGCGGGCGGGCGATGCATACTTCCGCATACTGCTTTTGCGATGGCGCGACCGGTTGACTCACCTTTTTTCCGGGAAGTCGGTAAAGTAGCGGCATGAAGCGCCGCCTGATCATCTTCACGCGCTACCCCGAACCAGGCAAAGTCAAAACTCGTCTCATCCCGTCACTCGGCCCCGAGGGCGCGGCGAATCTGCAACATCAACTGACGCATCACACGCTGGGCTGGGCCGACGAGGTGCGCGATATCGAAGTCGAAATGCGCTACACCGGCGGCGATGCACAGCAGATGGCGTCGCTGTACGGCGCGCGGCGGTACGTCGATCAGGGCGACGGCGATCTGGGGCAGCGGCTGGCGCGGGCGTTCAGCGAGGCGTTCGCGGAGGGCTGTCAGCGCGTGGCGGCGATCGGGACGGACTGCCCCGACCTGACCGACCGCGTGATTCACCGGGCGCTGGAGCTTCAGAACAACGAAGTGCTCATTCGGCCGGCGACCGACGGCGGATATTGTCTGATTGCGCTGTCGGGCCCGCATGTCGCGGTGTTTGAAGGCATCGAATGGGGCACCGGCCGCGTGTTCGCGCAGACGTTTCAGCGCGCCGCGGCGCTGGGGCTTGTCGTCAAGGACGATCTGCCGGCGTTGCACGACATTGATCGGCCGGAGGATCTGGTTCACTTTCCGTCTCTGAGTGTGATTGTGCCGACGCTCAATGAGGAAGCACACTTGGCGTCGACGCTGGAGCGTGTGCGGACGGCGCCGGGCGTCGAGGTCATCGTCAGCGACGGCGGGAGCACGGACAGGACGCTCGCCGTCGCCGAGCAACTTGAGGCGCAGATCATCACGGGTCCGCCCGGACGGGCGCGACAGATGAATGCGGGAGCGGCGGCGGCGACGGGCGCGATCCTGATATTCTGTCACGCCGACACGCTGCTGCCGACGGGGTACGAGCGGTATGTGCGACGGGTATGCAAGGACCCGAAGATGATCGGCGCGTTCGGGCTGCGCGTGGACAAGACGGGGCTGTCGATGCAGCTTATCGAGAAACTCGTGAAGATGCGGCGCACGCCTTACGGCGATCAGGCGCTGTTCATGCACCGCGCGGCTTTTGAAGCGCTCGAAGGTTTTACCGACATGCCGCTGCTGGAGGACGTGGACCTGATCCGCCGGGCGCGGCGGAACGGCTGCCCCATCGAGTGGCTCGAACAGCATGTCACGACCAGCGGGCGATTCTGGCGGAAGCACGGCGTATGGCGCGCGACGATGATCAACCAGATGGTGCTGCTGGCGTACACGCTGGGTGTCAGCGTCGACAAACTGGCGCGCTTCCGCGGGGGGCGGTGAAAGAAAAACGGCGGGACTGAAGTCCCGCCGCCTTGGGGAAGCATGTTGAATGGGTCAGGCCGGCGAGGGGAAGGCATTGCCGGTGTCGGGACCTGGGTCGATGCGGCGGCCGGTCTTCGGATCGGTGGTGCGGACGGGGGGCTTGGTGTCTTCGGCGTCGAGCATGTCCGAGACGCTGGGCTTGCGAAGCTGTTCGCCACGCATGAGTTTGTCCACGTCGTCGGCATCGAGCGTTTCATATTTGAGGAGCGCTTCGGCGATGGCGATGACCTTGTCCCAGTTTTCCTCGATGACTTTCTCAGCGTCGCCGAACGCTTCGTCGATGAGGCGTTTGACTTCTTCGTCGACGATCAGCGCGGTCGATTCGGAGTAGCTCTTTTCGGGCATGATGGATTCGGGATTGTCGTGACGCGAGTAGTCGACGAACCCGAGACGGTCGCTCATGCCCCATTCAAGGACCATGTGCCGGGCATAGGCAGTCGCCATGCGGATATCCATCGAGGCGCCGCTGGTGATGTCGCCGGTCTTGCGCTGCTCGGCGATGCGCCCGCCGCAGAGGACGCGCATCGTGTCGGCGATGTAGCGGAGGCCGTATCCGTAGCGGTCCTTTTCGGGGAGACTGAAGGTGGCGCCCATGGCCTGACCGCGCGGGATGATGGTCACCTTGTGCAGCGGGTCGGCATTGGGCAGGAGCTTCTGAATGATGGCGTGACCGGCTTCGTGGTAGGCAGTGCCGACACGCTCGGTTTCCTCGATCTTGCGGCTCTTGTTGGCCCGGCCGAAGCGGACCTTGTCGCGGGCTTCCTCAAGGTCGGCCTGCTCGACGAAGTCCTTGTTGGCGAGGGTCGCGATGATGGCGGCTTCGTTGATGATGGCGGCGAGGTCGGCGCCGCTGAACATCGGGGTGCCGCGCGCCATGCGCTCCAGGTCCACCTGCGGGCTCATCTTGACCTTCTTGGCGTGCACCTTGAGGATCGCGAGTCGACCGGCGACATCGGGAAGGTTGACGGTAATCTGTCGGTCGAAGCGGCCGGGACGCGTCAGGGCGGGATCGAGCACGTCGGCCCGGTTGGTGGCGGCGATGACGATGACCTGATCGTTGGTCTCGAAGCCGTCCATTTCGACGAGGATGGCGTTGAGCGTCTGCTCACGTTCATCATGACCGCCGCTGGAGAAACCCGACCCGCGGCGACGACCGACGGCGTCGATCTCATCGAGGAAGATGATGCACGGCGAGTTATCCTTGGCCTGTTTGAACAGGTCGCGAACACGGCTGGCGCCCACGCCGACGAACATTTCGACGAAGTCGGAGCCGCTGATGGAGAAGAACGGCACTTCCGCTTCACCGGCGACGGCCTTGGCGAGCAGGGTCTTGCCGCAGCCGGGGGAGCCGATGAGCAGCACGCCGCGCGGGATGCGTCCGCCGAGGCGCTGAAAGCGCTTGGGGTTCTTGAGGAACTCGACGATTTCGCCCACTTCGTCCTTGGCTTCCTCGACGCCGGCGACGTCGGAGAGCGTCACATTGGTCATCTCCTTGGAGATGATCTTGTGGCGCGAGCGGCCGAAGTTGCCGAGCATCCCGCCGCCGCCGCCCGCTCCGCGCAGACCGCGGAAGAGGAAGAACCAGATGAGGGCGAAGAACAGGAGCCACGGCAGGATGTTGATCATCACATGGAAGAACAGCCCGCTGTTGGGGTCTTCGGAGACGATCGCCGGATTGAGCTTCATCAGCTCCTTGAAGAGGTAGTCCTTGCCTTCGGAGCTGACCTCGACGTAGATATGGCTGTTGCGGACGGCACCCTGATGGTCGTCTTTCAACGTCGCTTCGATGCGGTCGGCCTTGAAAATGACTTCCTTGACCTGATCGCTGTTGACGAGGTTGATGAGTTCCCCGGGCTTCTTCTCGTCGGCGTTGGACTGGGCCCGGGAGAGGAAGACGAAGAGGATGACCACGACGGCGATGAGCATCAGCCAGCCGAACATCCCGCGATTCATTTTCGGGGGCGTGGGCCCGCCGCGGCGCGGAGAATCACCCTCATCATCCCGGCCACTTCGATCATCGCGATAGTCGTCCACGTCGTCCTCGGCAAATGGGCGCCGGAGTCCGCTCCGACGCGGGGTGGGTCACGCAGGATGTACGCCTGTGCGGACCTGTGAGTTCTATATCGGCTTACCAGTCGTTTCGCATAACCGAAACAATTTCGCGCGCCAGTTCCGAAACCGCCCCGTACCGGGCGACCTCTTCGGGCTCGCCCACGGGTGCACGGGGCACGTATTCGGCGGCGCCGACGACGCTGGAGCGCTTGCGGATGATCTTGCCGGTGCGCAGATCCTTCCACTCGATGCTGGCGGTGATGACCACCTGCGCTTCCTGCGTCACGCCCGAGTCGAAATCACGGCTCAGGAGCCGCTTGTCAACGCGGACGATTGTACCTGTGAGCATGGTATCCGCGTCGCTGCCACGGGTCACCTTATAGGGCGTTCGCGATTCGATTTCCTTGATCAGGGCTTCGCTGAGCTGAAATTCCGTTTCGCGGAAGAAGCTTCGATTGGCGAAGATGGGGACGGCGACGGTATGGATGTTCGGATCAAAGGTCTCGCCGGTCTTGTACGCGCCGTCGGAGGCACAGCCGCTCAGCAGAGCCATCGCCGCAAGAAGCAATAATGAAGCGTGCTTGAGCATCATGGCGCGGCGGCCTCTTTCTTGACAGGTTCGGACCTGGAGGGCTCGATCGGCTCGGACTGATCGGGCGAGAGACTCACGCCCTTGACCTGCGTCGCCTTGACCGGCGGCTCGACGGCCGGCTCCTGTGCGAAGCGCTCGGGCTCAAGGGCCCGAAGCGACGCCAGCGCCTGTTTGGCCGCGGCGGAGCCGGGGTGGTCGGTGATCACGCGCTGGTACATGACGCCGGCGCTGACGCGCTTGCCGGTGTGCTCGTACCACCGGGCGACGAGCAGGTCGCGCGTGGCGAGCGTTTCGTCGACGCGCGTCAGCATGGCGTCGGCGCCGATCTGCTCGGCGGCGGCGGGATACGACTGCTTGTAGTCCTGCAGACGGCGCTGGGCTTCGATCAGGCCGGTGGCGTCGAAGGTCGGGCCTTTGAAGGTCGCGAGATTGGAGAGAATCTGGCGCTGCATGGCGTGCTCACGCCACTGACTTTCGGGGAAGTTCTGAAGAAACAATTCGTAGGCGTCGGCGGCGGGGCCCATCTGACTCGCGCCATAGTAATAGTCGGCCAGCGCGATGCCGGCGCGCTCGGCGATCTTGGAGCCGGGGGCGCGCTCCTGAATGCGGATGTAAAGTTCCTCGGCTTCGCCGTACGCCGGGAGGATCCGCATGCCCCATAGCCGGCGCTTCACGCCCGACGCGAAGGTGTCGGCCACCTTCAACTCGCGATCGAGCGCGATGTCGAATTGCGACGACTCGGGGTACTGGCGGCAGATGTACTCGTAGTCGAAGAGGGCTTTGAAGAAGTGATTGACGCTGACCCGCGCATCGCCGCGGAGCAGATAGGCCTCGGGCAGCAGCGGGTGATTGGGGTGATTATCGATCCAGTCCTTGGCGGCTTCGACCGCGTCCTTGCCCTTGCCGTCGGCGATGAGCCGGCGGATCGCCATCAGTTCGCCTTCAGGGCTCTTGGGGTCGGGCTCGGCGACCTTCTCAAAGCCCTTCTCGCCCAGCTCGAAGGTTTGCTTTTCCTGCGCGCCCGCCCGCAGCGGCATCACGGCCAGACACACCGCGAAGGCGACGCCCGCGATGAATCGGCCGCGTGTTGACATCCGTGT
Source organism: Planctomycetota bacterium (assembly GCA_016125255.1). NCBI lineage: Bacteria > Pseudomonadati > Planctomycetota > Planctomycetota bacterium. The sequence continues at coordinate 88,391 of WGMD01000021.1, forward strand.
TAACAGCGAATGCTTCATGAGTGTTGAGCATGATAATCGTGGCGAGGCGATGCGGCAAACGATGACGATGCATTCGCGGGGACAAATAGAGCGGATCAACGGCCGTCGGGAGCAGCGGCACATCCGACCTTTCGAGCGGCGGTCGCCAGCGCACGGTCTAGCGTCCAAATCGCGCATCCATCCAGCACACACGACGCCAGCAGATGCACGTCCACGAGGCCCAACCCGGCGCCAGCCAGTTGATGTTCATCGATGAAATGCAGCACTTCGTCATCGTCCGCCTTGCCCAGCGTGGGCAGCGCCGCAAGGAGCGTCAGAAAGGCGGTTCGATCCCGAATGCCGCCGCACGCCAGTTCGCCGATGACGAACGGATGCGTCGCCGCCCACTCAGCGTGCAGAAGCGCCGCCAATCGGGTGTTGCCGCGTCGCAGATGATCCACCCAGATCGACGTATCGACGAGAATCAAGCCCCGGTCCTCCGGCGACGAATCGGCTTGAGCTTTCTATTGCTGCCCCCCATCTTCGCCAGTCGTGCCGCGCTCTCCCGCGCGATCAGTGCATCCAGCCCCATCTTCACCAGCGTCGTCTTCTCGCTTACCCCCGTCAGTTCAGAAGCCCGCGATAATGCCGCGTCGTCGATGTTCAGTGTCGTTCGCATGCAGCATTGTATGCATCGTTCGTATGCACCGGTCAAGCGGCTCAGGGTGCGACAAACGCTTCGCGCAGCAGCTTGGCCATTTCGTCGGGGTTGTCCGGGAGCGATGTGAAGCGGCTTTCGCCGGCGAAGAAGCCGGGCAGGCGATGCACCTTGAGCCGCGCGACGATGTCCTCGTCGCGCGCGATCATCTTCCGCACGCGGCCGTCCGTGCGGTTCGCCTCGAAGAATGAAATGCCCGCCAGTTCATGCGCCTTGTCGAGGGCGTCCTGACGCGAAATCTTCAGTTGGTTCTCGAACAGCCAGTCGTGATACGCCGCATACTTGCCCGGATCGGTGAGCCACAGCGCCTGCGCCAGCTCCACGATAAAACACGAATCGACGAACCGCGGCTCCGTCTCCTCCACGCTCGGGTTGCAATCGGCATTGAGCGGGAACGTGAGCACGAGGATGGCATAATCCGGCCCGAGCTTCGGCAGCGTGTCGCGCATCAGTTCGTAAGCGTGCAGACAATGCGGGCAGTTGTAGTCGATGGCTTCGACGATGATATGCTTGGCCGTCTCGGAGCCGATCATCGGATGGCCGGCGGTGTCGAGCACGATCGCGCCGCCGTCGAGTTTGACGGCGTCTCCGGGCGCGGCGTCTTCGACGTAGCCCTTGTCGCCTTCGGTCTTGCCGATGACAAGCTGCTTGTGCACGTAGGTCGGCGTGTGAAGAAGCTGCCCGCCGATGAGGATCGCCGTGGCGAGTAGGCCCAGTCCGACCGCCCCGCCGACGCGCCGCGGGCGGCCCACACGATGCACGAAGATCAGGAACGCCAGCGTCAGGCCGATGGCGTGTTCAGCCATGCAGTACTGACAGATTTTGCCGATGGCGAGAAGTTGGATGCCCACGAACCACAGCGCCGCCGTCGCCGCCGCGACCGCCCCCGCCGCCAGCCACCATCCGATCCGCCCCCGCCGTGCGTCCGACTTCGCCTTGTCGACGAGGCCCAGTCCGATGAGCATGCCCAGATAGACGACGACGCCCGCCATAGAGACCGGAATGCCAAACCAGTTGGACCAGCGCGGATGCGAAATGACCGTCTCGCAATCGAGCCACGAAAACGCAGAGCAAAACGGCACTTTCGCGGTCTGCTGCTTGATGGACCACGCCACGTCGATCGTCAACAAAAAGACGCCGATCGCCAAGGCGACGAGCGTCAGAATGCGCATCGTCCAGAGCACGGAACGCGACGGAAGTTGTGGGGAGGGTTCATTCATGAATGACCAAGCACCAATGACCAAGGAAGGAACGGCCTGCGGCCTTTTGACATTGAAGCATTTGAACATTCCCTTGGTCATTGGGATTTGGTCATTGGTCATTCCCGCCACCGGCGGGCCTTGGTCATTTGCGAATCTGACCATTGCCGCGCACGACCCATTTGTACGTCGTCATGTCGGCCGCGCCCATCGGGCCTCGGGCGTGCAGCTTGTCGGTCGAGATGCCGATCTCCGCGCCGAGGCCGTACTCGCCGCCGTCGGAAAAGCGCGTCGATGTGTTGACCATGACGTTCGCCGAGTCGACCGCCCGGACGAACGCGTCGGCCGCGCGGACGTCGGCCGTCAGAATGGCGTCGGTATGCCGCGAGCCATAGCGATTGATGTGCGCGATCGCCTCGTCCAGATCGTCGACGACCTTGATCGCCACGATCTTGTCGAGAAACTCCGTCGCCCAGTCCGATTCGTCGGCGGGCTTGGCCTGCTTGACGATCGCCCTTGTCCGTTCGCAGCCGCGCATCTCCACGCCCGCCGCCGCCAGTGCTTCGCCCACCTTGGCGAGCAGGTCCGTGGCGTCCGCATGGAACAGCATCGACTCCGCCGCGTTGCAAACGCCCGGCCGCTGCACCTTGGCGTTCACGCAGATGTCGATCACCGTCTTCTCGCCCAGCGCCCCGGCGTGCTGATCGACGTAGACATGACAATTGCCGGTGTAGTGTTTGATGACGGGAATGTGCGACTGCTCGACGACGGCGCGGATCAGCGACTCGCCCCCGCGCGGGATCACCACGTCGATGCGATCGTCCATTTTCAGAAGCGTCCCCACCGCCGCGCGGTCCGGCGTCGATACGAACTGCACCGCATCGGCGTCGATCCCCGCCGCCGTCAGCGCCTCGCGAATCACCGCCGTGATGGCGGCGTTCGATTCGCTCGCTTCCTTGCCCCCGCGGAGGATCAGCGCGTTGCCGCTTTTGATGCACAGGGCCGCCGCGTCGCTGGTGACGTTCGGTCGGCTTTCGTAGATGAAGAACACCACGCCCAGCGGCACGCGCACCTTCTGAATGCTCAGCCCGTTGGGCCGCACGTACCCTTCGATGACCTGCCCCACCGGGTCGACCTGCTGGGCGATCTGGCGCACGCTCGCCGCCATCTTCCCGATGCGCGCCGCGTCGAGCTTGAGTCGGTCGATCATCGCCGCCCCGAGCCCCGCATTCTCCGCCCGCATCAGGTCGCGCGCGTTTGCTTCGACAATCTCCGGTGTCCGCTGCTCCAATAGCACCGCCATGCGCGACAGCGCCGCGTTCCGCTGCTCGCCGCTGAGCAGCGACAGCTTCCGGCTCACCGCCAGCGCGCGGTCCGCAAGGCCGTTGCAGTATTGTTCGAGGTCCGGTTCCGTTTGGGTATGTGCGTGCGTGGTCATGGCGGGGTTATTCTACCCGCCTCACGACGCCCGATCGTGAAACGCACGCTCGTCACCGTCGTCTGAATCGCCAGCGGCGCGGGAATATCGAAGCGCACCGCCCCCGTCGTCTCCGTGCCGACCCCCTTGGCCAGATCGTCGCTGCTTAAACGCACCGTCGCGATCACCGGGATCAACCCGTCGCGCACCTTCTGCACCATATCCGACGGCCCCGTCACGACGACATCCTTGAGCACGCGATTGTCGTCCGACAGCTTCACCGTGTACTTGTCCGTGTCCTCCGGCGGCAAAGTCACCCATACCGGCACGCTCGGCAGCTTCACCGTGTCTTCCTTCTTGTCGATCGTCAACGTCATCTCCACCCGGTCCGGCGAAAGCTTCACCTGCGGATCATCCCCCAGCTTCGCCGGCAGCTTCACGCGCCCCGTGATCGTCTGCTGCACGCCCGGCGCCAATGTCCGCAGCGGCGTCGCCGGCTCCGCTTCGAGCGTCAACTTGTCCAGGTCCACGCCCAGCGACGCGAGCTTGCCCTGCGGGGCCGTCAGCGAAACCGCCTCCGGCGAAATCTTGAGCGACCCCGTCACAAGCTGCACCTCCGCCGGCGTGAACGTCACCGGCACCGACTTGGTCACCAGCTTGTCCACCACCACCGTCAACGCCGGCGGATCCACCCGCGCCAGACTCACGCGGATGTCCTGCATCGACTCGGCCCGAGGAATCATCTGCTCCAGCGAAATGTTCTTCTCGCCCGGCTCCGTCGCATCCAACGGAATCGTCAAGCCCGACGGCAGCACGCGCCGCAGCTTCATGATCTCCCCGCGCGCCCCCTTGCACTCGAGTTTCACCGACGGACGCGACTGACTGACCACCACGAGCTGCGGCGAAGTCAGCGAGATCGTCACCGGAATCGCCTCCTCCGGCGCATACGACTCGACCGTCCGCCCCTCCGCGTAAAGCCAGACGAGCACGGTGATCGCCGTGACAAGCGTGTAATCCTGTAATCGTCGCGTCAGTGTCATTGCTTAAACTTCACGCCGCGGTTTTGTCGGCGGCGGCGGGAGGTTCCTTGTCTTGATCCGCCTTGTCGCTCTTGGCGGGCGGCGGCGCGGCGGCGGATTCGCCTTCGGGCTTGGGCGTCTGCTGACCGAGTCCGCGACGCAGCATCGCGCGCAGTCCGTCCGCGGAGAGCCGGCGAAGCAGTTGCCCGCGTTCGGCCAGACTGATCGCGCCGCTTTCTTCGCTGACGACGACGATCAAGCTGTCGGTTTCCTGGCTGAGCCCCAGCGCCGCCCGGTGGCGCGAGCCGAGTTCCTGGCTGATCTCCCCGCCTTCGGCGAGCGGGAACTGCACGCCGGCGGCGAGAATCTGATCGCCGCGGATGACCACGCCCATGTCGTGCAGCGCGCTGCCGGGCCAGAAGATCGTCTTGAGCAGTTCCGCGCTGACCTTCGCCTCCATGCGCGTGCCCGCTTCGACGATACCTTCGAGCCCCACATCGCGCTCGATGGCGAGGATCGCGCCGATCTTGTTCTTCGACAGATACTCCGCCGCCTTGACGACTTCCTCGATCACGCCTTCGCGATCGACGCCGGTCCCTCGGAAGAGCCGTGCTTCGCCAAGACGCACCAGTCCCCGGCGCAGCTCCGGCTGAAACACGATGACCAGCGCGATGGTGGCGAAGCCCAGGAAGTTCTCCAGGAGATACCGCAGCGGCAGGAACGTCGAGTTCTCCCCGCCGAGCACCGCGACGAGCACCATCGCCAGCGCCAACACCAGCCCGACCCCCTTGAGCACGCGCGCTCCGCGCGTCCCGCGCAGGAAGCGGAAAATGATGTACACCACGACCCAGATCATGGCGAGCTGGATCAGCACTTCGAAGGGGTTGTAACCTCGAAGTCGGGTGGCAACCTGTACAAGCCGCTCGAGCAAAACGGGTGTTCCTTACCGGGTGTCGGTGGGGCACTGCGCACGTGAGGGCGGACTCATGCCCCGTTGAATTATACACTTATCGGTTGCGTTGCAAAATTTTGTGCAACCTATAAAATCGATCAGATTGTCCGTGAAGATCGTCACGGACGCAGAGAATTCCAGCCAGGGAAGGCGAACCATGCCCAGTTCCGCGACCTCGTCCATGTCCAACGCTTCCAAACCGCGCGGCCGCGATGCCGACGCGATGGCCCAACAGCAACGCGAGATCTCCGTCAGCGAGTTCTTCGCCAAGAACCGACATCTGCTCGGGTTCGACAATCCGCGCAAAGCCCTGATGACCACCATCAAGGAAGCGGTCGACAACGCGCTGGACGCCTGCGAGGAGGCGGGCATCCTGCCGGACATCTTCGTCGGCATTGAGCAACTTGGTGAGACGCGCTTCCGTGTGACCGTCCGTGACAACGGGCCGGGCATCGTCCGCAAGCAGGTCGAGAACGTGTTTGGCCGGCTGCTCTACGGATCGAAGTTCCATCGCCTGAAAATGTCGCGCGGCCAGCAGGGCATCGGCATCGCCGCGGCGGGCATGTACGCACTGATGACCACGGGCAAGCCGATGGTCATCCACACCAAGCCGCACAAGAACAAACCCAGCCACAAGCTCACGCTCGCCATCGACACGAAGAAGAACAAGGCGGACGTCGGCGATGAGGAGGAGCGGCACGACTTTCCGACGCCGACCGGGACCGAAGTCGCGCTCGAACTGGAAGCACGTTATCAGCGGGGCAAGCAGAGCGTTGACGAATATCTGAAGCAGACCGCCATCGCCAACCCGCACGCCCAGATCATCTATCAGCCGCCCGATGCATGCGTCACGAAGACCGACGAGAGCGGCGCGCCGACGACATTGATGCCGACCCGCGCGGAAGACTACAGCACCGCCGAGGAAATGGCCAAAAGGATCGGCGAAACCGAATCGACGCCGGGCGGGACGGTGGTGTTCCCGCGGGCGGTGAAGGAACTGCCGGAGGAGCCCAAGGAGATCAAGCCGCACCCGTACGGCATCGAGATGGGCACGCTCCTGAAGATGCTCAAGGATTCGACGCACAAGCATCTGGGCGGGTTTTTGACCAACGAATTCTCGCGCGTCAGCTCGAAAGTGTCACAGGAGCTTTGCGACAAGTCGGGGATGACGACGCGGACGTGGACCAATGCGGTTACGCACACGGATGCGGAGAAGCTTTTCAAGGCGATTCAGGACACGAAACTCATGTCCCCGCCGACGGATTGCCTGTCGCCCATCGGCGCCAAGCATCTGCTCGCCGGCCTGCTCAAGGGCGAGAAGGCCGAGTTCTACACGGCCACGACGCGCCCGCCGGCGGTGTATCGCGGCAACCCGTTCCAGATCGAAGTCGGCGTGGCCTTCGGCGGATCGCTCAGTGCCGACGACCCGGCCCGCATCATCCGCTTCGCCAACCGCGTCCCCCTGCTCTATCAGCAGTCGGCCTGCGCGGCGTTCAAGGCGGTCGGCGACACCACATGGCGCAACTACGGCATGAGCCAACCCAAGGGATCGCTGCCGGTCGGCCCGCTGGTCGTCATGATCCACATGGCCAGCGTGTGGGTCCCGTTCACCAGCGAATCGAAGGAAGCCATCGCCGACTATGACGAAATCCGCAAGGAGATGAAGCTCGCGCTGTCCGAATGCGGGCGCAAGCTCAAGACCTACCTGTCGCGCCGCGCCCGGATGCGACGCGAAGGCGAGCGGCGCGACGTGTTCTTCCGCTACATCAGCGAAGTCGTCCGCTCGCTCAATGTCATCAACGCCAAGCTCGATCCCGTCAAGCTCAAGTCGCAATTCGAGGCGGTGGCCAAGCGGGCGACGATGCAGGCGGACATGGAGTTCGATGCCGACGGCAATCCGATCAAGCGCAAGAGCGGTCGCGATGAACTGGCCGCCGATGAGACGACGGTCATCATCGAAGACCGCAGCACACTCAGCAGCGAGATCGACGATCTCGCATCCGATGGCGAAAGCGCCCCCGCCCCGAAGAAGTCCAAGCGCGACGCCGATGATGATTACGATCAGGAAGGGCTGTTTGACTGACTTTGCCTTACTCCTCCCCCTCCGAGGGGGAGGTTGGGTAGGGGTGAATCACATCAGACCAAGTCTGCGCCCGCATCGAAAAGCACAATGATACAACTGATTCGCTTCACCCTCCCCCCGCCCCACACTCAAGGGCGGGGAGTGATGCCGAGCGATCATCGCACACGACGATCCGGCACGCGGGTGTCGAGCGGCGGGGAGCCGACGCGGGAGTTGATCGGGCCTTGCATCGGCAGCGGGCGGTAGCGCATCGGCTCAGACACATCGACTTTCTTTTCCGCCGCGAAGCTTCGCAGATCAAACGGCTCCGTCGACACATGCGACACGTCCAGCGTGCGGCCGTCGATTTCGACGATGCGCTCGCCAAAGGCGGTCAGGTTGTCGCCGCGGCGGCGCAGATGAAGCGGGCCGCGCCATGCGTCGGGCTCAATGGTTCGGGTCACTTCGCCGCTCCGTGGGTCGAACACGCGCACCGCCGCCGGTTCGTCGCCGATGACGACCAGCCCGCCGGGCACCAGCGCCATGCGCTGACGGATCCACGGCGAGACGGCCTGCGACGCGCCGTTCGGATCGATCTCGTCATTGGCGCCGCGCAGGAGGGTCATCCATGTAACCGCCCCGCTGTCGGCGCCGAGCCGCCCCACCGCCACGGACCCGAACGCCGCGTACAGTCCCCCATCGCCGATGGCCAGCTCGCAGAGTTCGGACTTCGGCGGGCGATTCGAGGCGGAGGATCGGCTCAATAGCCGCTTGGACCAGAAGAGCGAACCATCGGCAAACCGCAGGGACACGACGATGTACTGACGTAGATTCGCCGGGCCTGTCAACGCCAGCGACGCGTATACGCGATCGCCCGCCAGCAGCGGCCGCCCCGCCCACGCGGCGTCCTTCCAGGTGGCATTGAGCTCGACCGGCCGCCGGGTCCAGCCGGCGTCCGCGCCGCCGCGCGATTCGCAGATGAGCACCAGCGGTTGGGACGGCTGGCCGTTCCAGTTGTCGAGCCGGAGCCGCACGCCCGGCCGAGGGTCGTCCGCGGCGGCGACGTCGAATGTCTTGACCCGCCGGACCAATGGCAGCAGATCGTCGAGTCGATCGCCGGCGTTCAATGCCTGAAGCTGCCGACCATGCTCGGCGATGGCGGGCAGGTCATGGCGATATGCGGCGGCGAGGACGGCGAGTGTGTGAGCGTCGGCAGCGCGGTCTGCGAGACCGGGTTGATCGATGAGCGCGTCCATGAGTTCGGCGGCTTGGGCGAAGTCGGCGCGTTCGATGAGCAGTCCCGCCGCCTCCAGCGCCGCGCGCTGGCCGGCGACGGTCCATGCGAACCGGTCGAACACGGAGCGCATCGCCGCGACATCGCCGCGGGCGTGATCCAGTGCCCGCGTCGCCTCGTGTTCATCATGGGCCCGGATCGCCGCAAGCAGTTGCGGATGTTTCGTCGCTTCGTCGAGCACGACGCGCTGCACGCGCACGAAGCGCTCGTCATCGTCGCTGACCAGCGCCTCGCGGTGATGCAAGAGAAGATCCCCCGCCGTCCACGCCGCCTCGTCCCACTGCTGATCGGCCAGCAGATCGCGCAACTGGCGCAGCGCCCCGCGCGACTCGAGCGACTGCTCGACGAACACCTCCGCCCGGCCTGAGGTCGAGATGACCAGCAGGCCCAGCGCGACAAGCATCGTGATGCGGCGGGTTGGCCCCATGCCCCTATCCATCGGCACATTGTAGGAACGCATGACAACACGGCCGGGAAAATTCGGGGCCCAAGCTCATCGCCGGCGAATTGACGCCTCAGCGGCGGCGGCGACGCACGGCGGCGGCGCCGGCGAGGACGAGGCCGATCACGCCGGCGCCGGGCATCGGCACGGCGCTTTCGACGTTGCCGACCAGGCCGTACTGGTATTCGTTGCCGTCGCCTCCGAAGGACGCATCTTCGTCGGTGAGGATCGATAGCGTGGCGGCGTGCAGACCGTCGGTCATGTCGCCGGTGAATTTAAGCGTCAGGGACAGCATGCCGCCCTTGGCAATGACGCCGGGCACGAAGCCGACCACCATGAAGTCATCGGCGTCAGGCCCGCTGATGAGGGCGTCGAGAATCGACAGCCCGGTCAGGGCGATGTCATCGGGGAGGTCGAGCGTCACGTTGAAGATATCCAGGCCGCGGGTGCTCATGGCGCCGGTGCCGACGGTGCCGAAGTCGATGATGCTGCTCGGCACGGGCGTCGAGTCATAAACGGGGCCGACGCCGGTGCCGCTCAGGGCGACGTTCTGCGTGATGGCGGAGTTGGAGCCGTCGGGGTTGCCATTATCGAGGGCAAGCTGGACGTTCGTCGAGTCGGTGGTGTGCGCGGTCGGGGTGTAGGTGAAGTCGAAGGCCTGCATCGAGCCGTCGGTCAGATTGAGCAGACCGCCGGAGCCGTTGAAGGCGCCGGCGCTGGAAGCAAGGGAGCCCTTGAGGTTGGAGATGTCGCCGAGGCCGGATTCGTTGCCGTCGCCGATGTTGTTGACCTTGGCGGTGGCGGTGCCGGTGGAGCCGATGCGGACGAAGCCGGCGTCGCCGTCGACGGCTTCGGCGACGGGGGCGACGCCCTTGCCCATGAGCGTCAGGTTCTCGGTGTTGTTGTTGGAGGTGATGGTCAGTGTGTCGGAGGCATCGCCGCGGCTGGCGGGCGAGAAGGTGTAGTCACGCGTGGCCTGCTCGCCGAGCTGGAGCGGGCCGTAGGCGGCGTCGCTGGCGGGGGCGAAGGGACTCGACACGGCGCCGAAGGAGCCCGAGAGCGTGCTGCCGTCATCGCCGACGTTCTCGGCGGTGACGGTCTGCGTGCCGGTCTGACCGACGAGCACCGCGCCGAAGTCGACGGGGTTCGGCGACGCACCGAGGATCGGGCCGACCACCTTGCCCGTCACAAGCAGTTCGATCGGGCTCAGGGCCGTCATCGACGAGGCGTTGTCGGAGCTGGGCGAGAGCGTGAGCGTGTGCGAGAAGGTGCCGGTCATCGCGTCGTGCAGCGTGACGCTGAATCCGCCCTGCGCGGTCTGGCCGGCCACGGCGCTGAACGGATCGAAGCCGCTGAAGGCGAAGGCGCTTGTGGCGCCGCCGAGGTTCCAGGCGCCCGAGAGCGTGTCGGAGTTGGCGGCGGGCGCATCGTTGGCGACATTGAACATCGCCAGCGCATCGCCGCCGTTGATGTTGATCGCGCCAAGGTCCAGCACATAGTGCGTCGCGTCATTCTGCATGAGCGTGCCGACGCCGGTGAGGCCATTGAGGATCGGGGCGGCGAAGTTGTTGACCTGGGCGTTGATGTTGATCGTCTGTACACCCAGCGGAATGTTGGTCCCGAAGCCGAAGTCGGACCCGTTGGACTCGAAGGCGAAGGTCGCGGTGCCGGACTTGGCGCCGGCGGTCGAGGTATCGGCGGCGACCTTGAAGACGTTGTTGCTGGCGCCGGGGGCCAGGTCGTTGAAGTTGCCGAAGGCGGAAACGGCCGGTCCGCCGATCACCGTCGTCGCCGAGCCGACGAGCTTCTCGCTGAACCCGTCGTTGGCGGCGGTGTTGGTGACCATCAGGTTCTGCATGACCATGCCCGACCCATCGCCGACATGCACGACGCCGAAGTTGACGTCATTGAGCATGCTGGCGGCGGCGGGACGGATGACGCTCGCGGTGACATGGACGGTCTGGCTGGGCAGATTCGTGATGCCCAGGCCGCTGGACCCGTCGCCGTTTGAGGCGAGACTGATCGTGGCGGTGCCGGACTTGGCGCCGGCGGTCGAGGTGTCGACGCCGACCTTGAGCGACGCGTTGTTCGTCGCGCCGGGGGCAAGCTTGCTGATCGACCCGCTGGCGGTGATCGGCAAGCCGTCGGTGGCGATCGACGCGTCGAGCGCTTCGCTGAATCCGTCATTGGGCACGTCGTTGGTGATCGACAGATTCTGATTCACCATCGCGCCCAGGCGTACATTGCCGAAATTGACGGGCTCGGGGCTGTGCGCGGTGGGGTTGGCGTAGCGGAAGGCAGCGCCGGTGATGTTCAGGTCCGTGCCGGCGACATTGTCGAAGTTCGATTCAAAGTGCAGGGTCTGCCCGGTCAGCGCGCCGGCGGAAGTGGCGTTGAAAGTCACGCTCTGCGGGCCGGAACCGGAGCCGGCGGCGATCGGACCCAGCAGGCCTTCGCTCGCGCCCGCGCCGCTGATGCGGCCGTCGGTGATGTTGCCGCCGTTGACGGCGGTCTGCACGGCGACGCGCACGTCGGGGCTCTGATCCACCGTGCCGTCGTTGAACACTTCGTAGCTGAGCATGTTCACATCGCCCACGTGCACATTGCCGAAGGCGACATCGCCGCTCGTCGAAATCGTGAACGGATCGCTGGCGAGAATCTGGCCCGTGCCGCTCACGTTGGCGCGCTTGTTGAAGCTGTTGCCCGAGCCGAAGTTCGCATTGTTGTAGTCCTTGCGAACGAGGAGGTCGTGCGAACCGAGGTTCAGATCATCGCCATTGTGCGTGAGGAAGTCGGTGTCGGAGTCGCCGCCGGTGCCGGACAGGTCCAGCGAGGCGCCGGGGTCGACGATGATCGTGCCGGACTGGCCGTCGATGATGCCCTGCGCGACGAGGGTTCCGTTGGCAGCCCGGACGGTGCCGTGATTGAGAACGATGTCGGCGATGACGCCGTGACCGAAGATTTCACCATTGTTGATAATCGACCCGTTGGAGTTGAGGGTCGCATCCAGCAGGCCCGCGCCGCCGAGTTCGACGACGCCGGCGTTGGTGAGCTGGTTGGCCATGTTGAAGGTGTGATTGTCGTAGATCTTGAACAGGCCGTTGTTGGTCGTCAGCGAGTTGAACAGGTCGAGGCCGCCGCCGGTGCCCGCGACGAACTTGGCCTGCACGCCGGACATTTCGACGGTGGTGCCTTCGCCGATGGTGGTGATGGCGGTGGAGGCGGAGCTGAGGAAGTTCATCAGCGGCGCGGTGTTGATCGCCGGATCGAAATCGACGACGCGGTAGATCCCGCCGCTCAGCACGCCGCCCGAGAGATTGGTCAACGTGGCGTTGTTCCCGGTCAGGATGGTCGAGCCGTGGCCGAGGACTTCAAATGTGCCGTTATTGGTAAAGGTTCCGCCGCCATTGCCCGAGAGATTGAGCTGAGCGCTGTTGGACGCGCGGACGATGCCGGTCGTGTCATTGATGAACGCATCGGCGACGTTCGCGGGATCGACGGTGATGTTGCGACCAGCGACGTTGGACTGGATCACGCCCTTGTTAGTGATCGCCATCGAATTGACGCCGATCTGACCGATGCCCTGGATCGTGTGGTTCTGACCATTGGTCAGACGGCTGGTTCCGTCGGGGGCGAAGATACGGTTGGCGTCGCCGTTGTTCATGTTCCAGACGCCGTTGCCCGCGAAGGTGGTGTCGCCCTGAATCTGGGCATCGGTGTTATTGCCGCCGGTGTTCTGATTGACCGACCCGTTGTTGGTGAACAATCCGACGAAGATCGGATCGATGTCGTTGGAGATGGACATCTTCGAGCCGGTCGTGAGCGTCACGTGGTCGAGCTTCACGGAGTTCTGGGTGATGCGGATGTCGCCGGTGCCGCTCGTCGAGAGATTGCCGCCGACGATGGTCGCCCCGGCGAGCAGGTTCACGACCGACCCGTCGAGGGCTTCGATCGTGCTGTTGTTGGTGAAGGTGCCGTCGGCAAGCTGCAGGGTGCCGCCGGCCGATGCGCGGAGGATGTTGTTATTGACCACACCCGGACCGGCCGAAGGATCGATCGTCAGTGTGTTGGACACATTGGCGATGATGAGCCCGTTGTTGATCAGGCCCATGCTGTTGGCGCCGATCTGACCGGCGCCCTGGATGGTGTGCCCGGCAGCGTTCGTGAGCACATCGTTGGCGTTGTTGAAGGCGAACATGCGATTGGCCGTCGTGTTGGACATCGTCCACGTGCCGTTGCCGGTAAAGGTCGTGTCGCCGTCGATGCGGACATCGGTCGTGTTGCCGCCGGAATTCTGGTGCACCGAGCCGTTGTTCGTGAACATGCCCGTGAAGATCGGGTCGATGTCGTTGGCGATGTTCAGCGTCGAGCCGGCGGTCAAGGTGGCGTTCTGAATCGTCACGAGGTTCTGCGTGATATTGATCGACCCGGAGCCGGACGTCTTGAAGTTTCCGCCGACGATGGTCGCCCCGGACAGCAGGTTCACGACGGACATGTCCTGCGCTTCGATGTCGCCGTTGTTGGTGAACGTGCCGCCGGTGAGCTGGAGCGAGCCGCCGGCGGAGGCGCGAAGCGTGCTGTTGTTGATGACGTTGGCGATCGAGGGATCAATGGTCAGCGTGCTGCTGACGTTGGCGTCGATGAGCCCGTTATTGATGATGCCCAGCGAGTTGATGCCCAACTGGCCGGCGCCCTGGATCTTGAATCCGCTGGCGATCGTCAGCACATCGGTGGGCGTGTCGGAGAAGATGCGGTTCTGGATGCTGTTCGACATCGTCCAGACACCGGTGCCCGTGACCGTCGAATTGCCGACGATGTGGACATCGGTGGAGTTGCCGGCCGAGTTCTGAAGCAGCGAGCCGTTGAGGGTGATCAGGCCCTCGAACTGCGGGTCAATGTCGTTGTTGATGATCATCGAGCTGCCGGTGGTCAGCGTGATGTCGCGCAGTCGGACGGTGTTGCCGACGATGCGGATGAAGCTGTTGTTGCCGCTGTCGGTGGCCAGCGAGCCGCCGAAGATGGTCGCGCCGCCGGCGAGTTCGACTTCGCCGTCGTTGATCGCCTTGATGGTGCCGCCATTGTTGTTGAACACGCCGCCGACGAGCTGGAGGATGCCGTTGTTGTCGGCCTGCATGAGACCGGCGTTGCGGACATCGGAGCCCAGTCCGTCGACATCGGCATCGCCGGGATTGATGAACAGCCGATTGCTGCTGTTGTTGTTGGCGATAATCGTGCCGTTGTTGATCAAGCCGATAGTGCCGGTGCCGATCTGCCCCGAACCGGTGAACGTGTGGGCCGCACTGTTAGTAAGGATATCGCCCGCCGTCAGACCGAAGATGCGGTTGTTGACATTGTCGGACATGGCCCAGGTGCCCGACCCGGCGAAGGTCGTCGAACCGTCGATACGGACATCGGTGGCGTTGCCGAGGGAATTCTGATGGACGGTGCCGTTGTTGGTGAACAGGGTCTTGAAGATCGGGTCTTGGTCATTGTTGATGACGAGGTTGGAGCCCGAAGTGAGCGTGGTGCTTTCAAGCGTCACGAAGTTCTGGGTGATGCGGATTTCACCGGTGCCGGAGGTCTTAAGGTTGCCGCCGACAATGGTCGTCCCGGTCAGCAGATTCACGACGGACATGTCCTGCGCTTCGATATCGCCATTGTTGGTGAACGTTCCGTCCGTGAGCTGCAGGACGCCGGCGGTCGTCGCGCGGAGGGTGCCGTTGTTGAGCAGGCCCGCGGCGGAGGGATTGATCGTCATCGTGTTGCCGGCATCGGCGACGATCAGGTTCTTGTTGGTGATGCCGATCTCATTGGCGCCGAGCTGGCCGCCGCCGCTGATCTTGGCATTGGTGTCGACGGTCAGCGTGCCCGTGCCGCGTACACGGTTGTTCACGTTGGAGCTGATGGCGAAATTGCCGTTGCCGGTCAGCAGCACATCGCCGTTGAGGACGAAGTCCGTGGCGTTGCCGAGGGAGTTGATCTGGAACGTGCCGTTGTTCGTGAACGTGCCGGTATAGACGGTGCTCTGGGCATTACCGATCCGCATGAGACTGCCGGCGGTGAGCGTGACGTTCTGCAGGCCCGACCCGCTGAACAGGTCGATGGCGCCGGAGCCGGTCGACGAAAGATTGCCGTTGGAGACGACAGCGCCGCCCTTGATCTGGACGAGGGAGGCGTCCTGCGCGAGGATGGTTCCGGCGGTATTGATGTAGGCGCCGGACTGGAATTCGAGGGTGCCGCCGGCGGAGGCGCGCAGGGTGCCGTCATTGGTGACGCTGGCGAGGGGATCGAAGGAGAGCAGAGCGGCATTGGCCTCGACGACGCCGTGGTTGACGACGTCGATCTGGTTGAGGCCGATCTGGCCGCCTCCCTTGATGGTGTGCGTGGCGCTGTTGATGAGCGTGCCGGTGCCGCGGATGCGGTTGTTGATATTGCCGCCCATGACGACCATACCGGAGCCGTCCAGTGTCAGGGCGGTGTCAACGACGATGTCGGTGGCGTTACCGATGGAGTTGAGCTGAAGGGTGCCGTTATTGGTGATCGTGCCGGAGAGGGTCGGGATCTGATTGTTGTTGATGCGAACGAGACTGCCGGCGGTGATGGTCAGGTTCTTGGTGGTCGAGCCGGTGAACAGGTCGATGCTGCCCGAGCCGCTCGTGCTCAGGTTGCCGCCGGAGACGACGGCTCCGTTGAGGACCTGCACAAGCGAGGCATCCGCGGCGGAGATGGTGCCGTTGGTGTTGTCGTACATTCCGCCGCCCAGATTCAGCGAGCCGCCGCTGACGGCGCGGAGCGTGGCGTTGTTGGTGAGGATGGTGGCGGGGTCGATGGTCATCGTGGCGGCATTGGCTTCGATGACGCCGTTGTTGACGATGTCGATGGCGTTGGAGCCGATGGCCCCGCCGCCGGTGATGGTGTGCATGGCGCCGTTCGTGAGTGTGCCGGTGCCGCGAATGCGATTGTTGGCGTTGGCGCCGAGGACCAGCTTGCCGGAGCCGCTGAGCGTCAGGTCGGGCGACGCGCCGCCGAGGATGAGTTCGGTGGCGTTGCCGACGGAGTTGAGCAAGATCGTGCCGTTGTTGGTGACGTCGCCTGCGATGGTCAGCGACTGAGCATTGTTGAACGTGAGCTGATCATCGGAGCCGATCGTCAGATTGTTGATCGTGCGCGAGACGTTGAGGAAGACGGTGACGGCGGTGTCGCCGTCGTCGATGATGGCGTTGAACGTATTGTTGATCGGCTCACCGTTGTCCCAGTTGGCGCCGGTGTTCCAGTTGCCGTCGCCGTTGAAGGTCCATGTCGAATCGACGGCCATCGCCATCGGCTCACACACCAGCGCCGACATCACCGCCGCAATCACCGCGCCTTGACCCATCCGCCGACCGACAGCTTTGAGCTTGTTCATCTATCTACCTTTCTCGATACACCGCATCGTTCATCGACGTGCGGCCCGGACCATCGTCTTTCTTTGGCACACCCGTCAAGACTACCCAATGCCTCACAAAACGCCCAATATAGTGCCACAGCGGCATATAGACAGCAAGTGAAAATTTCCTCACAGACGCGTTTACAAACCTCTAACGAGCGATGGCATCATTCCCGCCGCCGAGCGCTCCGCTTCCGTTTAACGCGAGTGAATTTTCTTCACACGCCGACTAACCAACAAAAGTCAACGACTTACATCACTTGCCCGCGCGGCGGGCCGTCGCATGTTCTTAACAATCCGGGGCATTGGGGGGGAGCGCGGCCGCGAACTGCGGCCATGAAAAAACCCGCAAGATTTCTTGCGGGTTCGGAGGGTTAAAACCATTAAAAATGTCGCCCAATCACCGGCTGACTTTCGCGCCGCCGACGTTGACGTTGATCTGCGGGCGGACTTCGGCGCGGTCGAGAATGTCGCGGACGCTGCGGGCGATGCCCTCGGCGTCGATGCCCGCCTCGGCAAGCTGGCCGCCGCGACCGCCCTGATAAATCCAGCGATCGGGAAGGCCGATGCGGTGAATGAGCGACGTGTTGAGCTTCGCTTCGTGCGCCGCTTCGAGCACGCACGAACCGAACCCGCTCACGAGCGCGTGATCTTCGACCGTCAGAATCGGCGTGCCGGCTTCGATGAGCTTGGTGATCAGTTCGATGTCGACGGGCTTGGCGAAGCGTGCATCGTACACGGCGACGCTGTACCCCTGCTCGGCGAGCTTCTGACGCGCGACGAGCGCATGATTGGCGGGGAACCCGTAGGCGAGGATCGCCAGGTCCGTGCCTTCGGCGATGCAGTGCGCCTTGCCGAGTTTGAACGGCGGGGGATTGTCGTTGATCGAAGGCGTGGCGACATTGTCGCGCGGGTAACGACAAGCGGAGGGACCGGCGTCGTAGTGGCGCATGAACTCCAGCGCGCCGCGGAGCGTCGGCTCGTCGATCGGCGCGACCAGCGCCATCTTCGGGAACACGCGCAGGAAGCCGATGTCGCAGAAGCCATGATGCACTGCGCCGTCGCCGCCGACGACGCCCGCGCGGTCCATGCAGAAACGCACGGGCAAGCCCTGCAGCGCACATTCCTGAAAGACCTGGTCGAACGCGCGCTGCATGAACGTCGAGTAGATCGTGACGAACGGCTTGAGTCCGGCCTTGGCCATGCCGGCGCACATGTCGGTGGCGTGGCTTTCCGCGATGCCAACGTCGAACGCGCGGTCGGGGAACTTGGGGATCACATGATTGAGACCGGTCCCGTCGGGCATGCCGGCGGTGACGCAGGTGACTTTCTCATCGCGCTCCATCAGGTCGATCAGCGCCTCGGAGTACGCGGCCGTGAAGCTGCGCCCGCCCTTCTGCACTTCGACCCGGCAGCCCTCGACGCGGAAGGGCTTGGGCGAATGGAACTGCGTCGGATCGTTGGAGGCGAAGTCAAAGCCCTTGCCCTTGATCGTCTTGGTGTGCACGAGCACGGGGCGATCCAGGTCCTTCACTTCATTGAACATCTCGATGAGACCGGCGACATCGTGCCCGTCGATCGGCCCGACGCACAGCAGGCCGAAGTGCTCATAAAGATGCTCGTGCGAGATGGCCGCCTTGGTCATCTCACCGAGGCGATGATAGATGCCTTCCAGCACCGACCCGCCGGGGATCTGCTTGAGCATTTCATGGGCGCGGTCCTTGATGGACTTGTACGTCGGGTTGAGGCGGACCTTGTCGAAATAAGTGGCGAGGGCTCCCTGCGGCTGCCCGATGCTCATGCCGTTGTCATTGAGCACGATGAGGAACTGCCGCTTGAGCGTGCCGGCATTGTTGATGCCTTCCATCGCCAACCCGTTGACGATCGACGAGTCGCCGATGAGCGCGACGGTGCGGCGGTCCGGTTCGCCATTGATCTGATCGCCGCGCGCCATGCCGACGGCCGTCGAGATGGCCGTGCCGGCGTGACCGACGCTGAACAGGTCGTATCCGCTCTCGCGCGGCTCGGGGAACCCGGCCATGCCGCCATTCTGGCGCAGCTTGCCGAGCAGGTGCTGGCGACCGGTCAGCAGTTTGTGCGGATAGCACTGATGACCGACATCAAAGAGGAAGCGGTCATGCCCGAAGTCGAACACATAATGCAGCGCGATCGTCAGTTCGACGACGCCGAGGTTCGGAGCGAGGTGTCCGCCGGACTTGGAGACCTGATCGCAGATGGCTTGACGGATTTCCCCGGCGAGCTGATCGAGTTGTTCGATTTTGAGCTGTTTGAGGTCAGCGGGGGATTTGATCGTCGAAAGCAAAGTCTCAGACATGCGCGGGGTCCTTCGCGGGGGTGGCGATAGCACGGCCGTCAGTGGCTGGCCGTGTGTTTGATCCATCGGGCGGCCTTGCCCTTGGTGGTTCGGATGGGGGTATGCGGACGCTGCATAATTGCCATTAGGGTATGCTTATTTGGTCCTTACGGCAAGGAAGTCGCACAAATCTCTCAGATGCCCCGCCGCCTCGCCCAGGGGCTCCAAAGCCGCATGCGCCTCGACCCGCAGGGCCTCGACCTGCCGCCGGCTCTCATCGAGCCCGAGCACCGCCGGGTAGGTCAGCTTGTCCTGCTCCACGTCTTTCCCAGCCGTCTTGCC
Source organism: Planctomycetota bacterium (assembly GCA_016125255.1). Taxonomy (NCBI): domain Bacteria; kingdom Pseudomonadati; phylum Planctomycetota; species Planctomycetota bacterium. The sequence continues at coordinate 107,555 of WGMD01000021.1, forward strand.
CAGTTGTTCGGTCGTCTGCGTCACGTCCAGCACATCGTCGACGATCTGGAACATGAGCCCGACCGCGTCGCCGTAGCGTGTCACCGCTTCGAGCTGCTTGCCGTCCGCCCCGCCGCACAGGGCGCCCATGCGCACCGACGCCCGGATGAGCGCCCCGGTCTTGTTGCGGTGAATCGTGCGGAGCCGCTCGACCGGCGCGACCGTTTCGTCGAAGTCCGGCAGCGTGTCGTAGACCTGACCAGCGATCATGGCGTTCGTCCCCGTCGCAAGCTCCGTGCAGATCGCGGCGGCGAGCGAAGCGGGCGAAAGATGCGTGACGATCAACTCGAAGGCCAGGCCCATCATGGCGTCGCCGGCGAGGATCGCCATCGCTTCGTTGGTGTGCTTGTGCAGCGTCGGTCGGCCGCGCCGCAGGTCGTCATCGTCCATCGCCGGCAGGTCGTCGTGGATGAGCGAAAAGCAATGGATCATCTCGATCGCCGCCGCGGCGGGCAGACACTGATCGATCGTCCCCCCCACTGCTTCACATCCCCGCACCACCAGAATCGGCCTCATCCGCTTGCCCGGCCCAAGCAGCGAGTACGACATCGCCGCCACCAGATTCCGCGGAAGCGCCTTCTGCGCCGCCATGTAGTCGGCCATATACGCTTCGACCCGCGCCGCCGGAGCGGTCATGTCGTTACTCTTCGTCTTCGTCACCACGAGCGCATCCCTGTTCAAGTTCACGTCCAACCGCCGCCGCGCCCCCCCCCGCCGCTTGCGGCCTGGCATCCCCAATCGGGCTTCAAGTATAGACCATCCCCCTCGCTCACGCACCCGCCCCCCGCTATGCTCATCGCACCGGAGTCCACCCATGCTGCCCTGGCCCGAGTACCTTAAGTTCCTCATCTCCGTGCTCGTCATCATCGACCCGCCCGGCGTGGTCCCCATGTTCCTTTCCGCCACCGCTGATCAAAACCGCATCCAGCGCCGACGCACCGCTCGCGTCGCCGCCATGTCCGTCGCACTCATCCTCATCGTCGTCGCCATCGGCGGCGGCCCCGTCCTCGAATACCTGGGCATCCGCATCGCCGCCTTCCGCATCGCCGGCGGCATCCTGCTCCTGCTCATGGGCATCTCCATGCTGCATGCCCGCGTCTCCCCCGCTGTCCAGACACCCGAGGAAGCACGCGAAGCTGAACTCGCCGACGACGTCGCCGTCGTCCCCCTCGCCATCCCACTCCTCGCCGGCCCCGGCGCCATCAGCGCCGTCGTCATCTACTCCCTCCGCGAGCAGACTTGGATGCACATCGCCGTCATCTGCGGCGTGCTCGTCATCGTCGCGATCATCACCTGGCTCGTCCTCCGTCTCGCCACCGCCATCGAACCGATGATCTCCCGCACCGGTCTCAAAGTCGTCACCCGACTCTTCGGCCTGATCCTCGCCGCCATCGCCGTCGAGTTCATGGTCCAAGGCCTCCTCGAAGTCTTCCCCGCACTCGGCTCACCGCCTTGATCCCTCAAATGGAAAATGGAAACTGGAAAATCGTGTTCATTTTCCATTTTCCATTTCCCGTTTTCCATTTATCATGAAGAAGTTCACCCGCCGTGTGCCTCTCCGCGCCTTTTTCAGGAGCCCCCGATGTCCAAGCAATCCTTCCTCCTCCCCCTCCTTCTTTTGACCTGCACGGTCTTTGCCGCCGACACCGTCACGCCCTTCAACGGCAAAGACCTGGCCGGCTGGACCGGCCGCGGCAAAGATGGCGCGACCGGCGGATGGACCGTCGGGGCCGCACGCGTCTCCCCCGATCACCCCGACCAGCTTGTCGCCGACGCCGGGGGCGATCAACTCATCAACATCAGCGCCGGGCATGGCAAGAGCGTCGACCTCTTCACCCAACAGAAATTCGGCGACGTCACCGTCGAACTCGAACTGATGGTCCCCAAGGGCTCCAACTCCGGCGTCTACCTCATGGGTGAATACGAAGTGCAGGTTCTCGACTCGTATGGCAAGGACGACTCCGCCGGCAAGGGCGACCTCGGTGCGATCTACAACGTGCAGGCCCCGACGAGCCCGCACTACAAAAAGCCCGGCGAATGGCAGACGCTCAAGATCGAATTCCTCGCCCCTCGCTTCGACACCGCCGGCAAGAAGATCGCCAACGCCAAATTCACCCGCGTCGAACTCAACGGCTCCGTCATCCAGACCAACGTCGAAGCCCCCCACCCCACCGGCTCCCAGCTCTCCAACACAGAAACCCCCACCGGCCCCCTCATGTTTCAGGGCGACCACGGCGCCGTCGCCTACCGCAATATCAAAATCACCCCCGCCGACTAAGACACACCGCCGCGGAGATTTCGTCATGGCCGATGCTGATCTATCCATCGGTTCCTCCGCACGTCCGAGCGGCTGGCGCATCCTCGGGTTCGGCAAACATCCGCAGATGGCCGCCGCCGTGGAAGCCGAGCTGCGCGCGGTCGGCATCAACGCGACGAACTTCGCGCTGACCAATGATCAAGCCGGCGACGCCCGCCTTGTCGCCGCGCTCAAGCAAGCCGACTACGACGGCGTCGCCATCGAGCGCGTCCTTGGACACACCACCTCCCGCCACCGACCCGTCCTGAACCTCAACGGAAAATCGGAACCCGAAAGCGCCCGGTGAGAATGCGGATTCGTTTTCCGTGACCCCGGCAAACGCGCACCCCCATCGCCGGCGCCCCGGGCGTCGAGGCCTTGGGCATGGCCTTGCGCGGCGCCCCTTCGGATATGATCCAAGGCCGTTGGACGAGGGGTCCAGGTCGGGCGGAAGACTGGGGAGCGGATCCATGCGGAAAAAATATTCGGAAAATGTGGAATTGGATGTTGAATGATGGTCGAGTGATGTGCGTAATGAGGTGGAGTTCACTCATGGCGATCAGCGGTCCTGAGATTGTTCGCGAGATATCCCGGTTGAGGCCGAATCTGCTGGCCTATGCGGTTTCGATTGTGGGGGATGAGCATCTGGGCGACGATCTGCTGCAGGACGTTCTGGTGTCCGCGTACGAAAAACGCGAGACGATCGCCGACGTCGATCATTTTGCCGGTTGGGTCCGCGTGGCGGTGCGGCACGCCGCGCTGAATGCGATCCGCAATCGCCGCAATAAGCCCACGCTGGATCCGAGCGTGATCGACATGATGGACGCTCATTGGGACAAGTACGACAAGGTCGATCATTCGTCGACCGTGGAGGCGCTGCGTCGGTGCATCGGCGAGCTGTCGGAGTATTCGCAGGAGATCGTCCGTCTGCGCTATACGGAAGGCCTGATGGGGCAGAATCTGGCGGATCGCCTCAGCCGTAAATTGCCCGCGGTTTATGCGGCCCTGACGCGGACGCACAAGGCGCTGGCCGAGTGCGTGCGGCGGCGGATTGCCGATAAGGGGGCGACATTGTGAGGGAGCAGGCGGCAATCCAGCGTTCGATCTGCGATATGGACAACGACCGTTTCCTCGCCGCGGTATTGTCGTACCACGATGGCCTGGCCACCGAGGCCGAGGTCAGCATGCTGTCCGACACGCTCAGCGCCGATCCGTCGATGCGTGACGTGTTCGCTTCGATCCTGATTCATATCCGTCAGGTTCAGGAAGCCGGCGCCTCGCCGAATATCGCGCCGAGTCGGACCCGAGGGAAAGTCGTCGCCGCGCGTCCGCGCGATCATCGCCTTGGTTCAATCGGCAAGTCGAACCCCGGCATGGCGTGGACGCGCATCGCCATCGCCGCCGCGGTTCTGCTCGTCGGCGCGGTTGTCGCGGTCTACGTGCTTAGCACGAATCGGCCGGCGAAGCCGACCCGTGACTGGTCCGCCGTCCGCACATCGCCCTCGATCGCCACATTGACCGACCTGTCCGACAATGCGACGTTCGGCGAATCGACGGCAGATGGCGAAGCGATGCGACTGGGCAAGGATCTGTCGGCCGGTCCGATCAATCTGGTTTCCGGCAAGGCGCAGATCATGTTCGCCTCCACGGCCGTGGTCGAGATCACCGGGCCAAGCACATTCGAAATGACCGGACGGAATCATGGCAAACTGAGCATGGGCACACTCAATGCCTACGTCCCCGCGGCCGCGCACGGGTTCACCGTCGAGCTTCCGAGCGGCGTCCGGATCATCGACCTCGGCACGGCGTTCGAACTTCGGGTCGGGGCATCGGGCGGTGCGCGACTCTTCGTGCGTCAGGGACAGGTGTCTGCGACGAATGCATCCGGCGCGCCTGTCACCGTAGGCGCGGGATATGGCGTTGCTTTCGATGCTGCGGGCCGGCGGGTCGACAGCGATTCGGATCCATGGCTGCGACGGCGTCTGGCGATCGCGGCCTTGCATCGCGATCCGTCGATGGTCCGGTTCATTGATCCGGAATCGGGCGCGTCGCAGGACGGCGTGGTGGTCGTGCGCGAAGGCACGGATGATGCCGCGTTGAAGTTTGACGGAAGCGGCGCGCAAGTGATGTTGACGGACCTGGGTGTGAAGGGATCGTTGACGATTGCCGCGTGGATCAAGCCGGCGCGGGTAGATTCAGAGTTTTCGGCGATCGTGATGACGCCCCATTGGTTGCCCGGCGGCGTTCATTTTCAGCTTCACAACGATCAGCTCAAGGTCAACCTGCATGATCAGGTCGAACTGGCGGCGAAGACGCCGATCATCGCGGGACGTTGGCAATACGTCGCGGCGGTGATCGACATGGCGGCGCGTCGCGTTCGGCTGTTCATCGACGGGCGCCCGGCTGGTGAAGCGGACATTGCCCAGTCCATCGCGCCGGACATGGACAAGGCCAGCGTGGGTGTATGGGTTTCAGATGTCCAAAACGGCTCACCGGTGATCAATCGTCCCTACACCGGAGAGATGAACGACGTGGCGATCTTCGACAGAGCGTTGAGTGATACTGAAATCACCGAGTTCTATCAGGCCACAAATCCGCTTCCGTGAGCGGGCACACACCCTTTACTTTCGAGGAACTGACATGAGAAACGAGAATGCGTCAAAAGTGATCTGGACCCTGACGGCCGCCCTGTGCCTGTCGATCGGCGCCACCGCCCATGCGGCGGTGACCGACCTGGCCGTGTATCACCTGACGGGAACAGCCGGCGACCCGGCGGGGTTGCCGGTGGACAGTTCGGGCAACGGCAACGACTTCGCCGGCGGCACCGTCCCGCCGGCACCGGTCTATTCAGGCGACGTGCCGGTCGGCACCGGAGGCGGCACATCGGTAAGTTTCCCCACCGGCCCGTCGGGCTTCTACTTCACCACCGCCGCGTTCCCGGAGGACAACTTCGGTTTCGAAGTCTGGGCGAAGACCACGCAGGCCGCCGCGGATGGACACCTGCTGGGCAACTCCTCCAACGCGTCGGGCATCGAAGTCGGCACGACCGGCAATAACTTCTACGCCGCGATCTCCAGCGTCGCCTTTGTCGCGCAGGTTCCGATTGTGGACAATGTCTGGACGCACCTTGCGCTGGTCCGCGACAACGGCACGACCAGCTTCTACATCAACGGTGTGTTCATTGCTTCCAGCGCGCTGGCCCCGATCCCGCTGCCGAATTCTGGTCCTCCATTCCCAATCGGCGCCAACGCTCACTTCGGCGTCGATGCGGGCGGATCGAGCGGATACGAAGGTCTGGCCGACGAGGCGCATTTCTTCACATTCGATCCCGGTGCTTTTGAAGTCGGCGACTTGTCCTTCTTCGCCGCCCCCGCGCCGGCGGCGCTTCCCTCCGGCCTTGTGCTGATGAGCATGCTCGCAGGCCGTCGGCGTCGCGCCTGAACCGTCATGACTGTCGCGATGGCGCGGCGAGAGCCGTGCCGTCGCCTTGATCGACTTGGCAATACCCCAACGCTGAAAGCTGCTTCATGCGTCGAAACGCATTCACTTTGATCGAACTGCTCGTCGTCGTGAGCATCATCGCCATGCTCATCGCGATCCTGCTGCCCTCGTTCGACAAGGCGCGTGAGACGGCGCGCCGGGCAGTGTGCCTGAGCAATCTGCATCAACAGCATGTGGGAACGATGGCGTTCGGCGTGGACAACAAGGGCGTGCTGCCGCCGGACCCGCATCTGTACTGGGGTCCGGGCATCGGCGGCGGGGCGCTGATGATGGTGCCCGCTGTCTACGACAAGCAGCCGTACGGACACTACTCGAGCCAAGGCATCCTGATGCGGCGCAACTATCTGCCCATCAACGGACGCATCCTCTACTGCCCGAGTTTCCGCTACCCCGACATGCAATTGGAAACATGGACCGGCGCCTTGGGCGTCGGATTCCAGGCGGGCCTGACCACCGGCGGGGGCTGGTGGCCGGACCCGGCGAAAATTCCCGCCGGTCAGGACTGGCTCAAGTGCGCGTACATCTATCGCAACAACGCGTTCGCGCCGACCGGCTCGTGGCAGCCGCTGTCGATGACCAGCAAGGGCGCCGAGCCGATGATCGCCGACCATTTCAATTTCATTCCCGCGATCATCTCCGAATACCAGCACGGCGGTAAGGACTACATGACCATCAACATCGGCGGCTCCGGCTACGCCGTCCATGACGAGTATTACGAAATCCGCGACCAGCGGGGCGGCGCGACCTACAACGTCAACGCCGATCAGCTTGTCACCGACGCGGTTTGGGAAAACTACTTCAAGAACCCCCGCTGACCGCAAACGAGAGCATTTATCCATGAAACAACTCCTGCTTCTGACAGTTGTGACTTGGCTTGCGATCGGGATCGCCCCGGTCCGCGCCGCGGACATCGACTACGCGCGCGACATCAAGCCGATCTTCGCCGAACATTGCTATCAGTGTCACGGGGTCGACAAGCAGCGTCATTCCCTGCGCGTCGACAATCGGTCCGCGCTGCTGCGCGGCGGCGACAGCGGGGAGCCGGGCGTGATTCCCGGCGATGCGGACGGCAGTTATCTGATCAAGCGGCTGACCGATCCGGATTCCGAACATCGCATGCCGTTCGACAAGCCCCCATTGCCCGCGGCGCAGATCGATCTGATCAAACAATGGATCAAGTCGGGGGCGCAGATGCCCGGCGACGACGGCCCGCTCGACACGACGACGCATCACTGGTCGTTTCAGCCGGTCATTCGCCCGCCTGTGCCGGCGGGAGATGCGGGGGACGCCAATCCGATCGACGCATTCATCGGCGCCCGTCTGCGCGAAAAGGGATTGAGCTTTTCGCCCGAAGCGGATCGGCGGACGCTGATTCGTCGGCTGTATCTAGTCATGCTGGGTCTGCCGCCGACGCCGCAACAGATTGATGCGTTCGTCGCCGACACATCGGCGGATGCGTGGGCGAAGCTCGTCGATCAGGTGCTGGCCAGTCCGCACTACGGCGAGCGCTGGGCGCAGCACTGGCTCGATGTGGTGCGCTACGCCGACACGCATGGCTTTGAAGTCAATACGCCGCGTGAGGACGCATGGCCGTATCGCGATTGGGTGATCGCGGCGATCAACAGCGACATGCCCTATGACCAGTTCATGTTCGACCAGGTCGCCGGCGACAGCGTGCGGGCGGACGCGGCGACGGGCATGCTCGTCGCGGGCCCGGTCGTGCTGCCCGGTCAGGTCGGACAGGACGAGGCGTCCATCAAGATGGCGCGGCATGATCAGCTTGATGAAATCGTCAAGGGTGTGAGCGGTACGTTCCTCGGACTCACCATCGGCTGCGCCAAATGCCACAACCACAAATTCGATCCGATCACGCAAGCTGACTACTACAAGATGCAGGCGATCTTCTCGGGGGTTCATTTCGGATCGCACCCGATGCGCACGGACGAGGATCCGGATCGCGCCGCCAAGCGAGCGGCGATCGCCGCGCAGATCGAACAACTGCAAAAGCGTCTGTCCGCGATGGCGTCCCCCGCGTGCCCCGGCCGCACGATCATGATCGATGACGAAGATATCGGGCGCGTCGAGCTGCTCGCCGAAAAGGCGGGCAATGGCGTGAACCCCGAAGGCGTGGAGCGGGGATTCGCCGGCGATCCGGGCGGCGTGAATCGCGTGCCGAATCTGAGCGGCGGGCGCTACACGTGGTTCCAGGGCACGGGCCTGCGCGATGTGATGGCGTATCGGCCGCAGGCGAGCGGGCGGTTCCGGGTGTGGCTCTCGTGGGGCTGCGGGTGGCATACGCACTGCGCCGATGCGCGCTACGTGCTCGACACGGACGGCGACCCTTCGACGACCGACGACCAGCGCGTCATCGCCACGGTCGATCAGCGCCTCTTCGCCGACGGCTCGGGCCAGCCGGGCTCGACGCCCCTTTGGAGCGGTCTGTACGACGCCGGCGTTCACGAAATGACGCCGACGACGCGCCTGATCCTGCGTCGTGGCGAGAGCGGCGTGGCGACGACCGCGGACCTGGTCGTCTTTCAGGAAGAACCCGCCGGCGCCGCCGATCCCATCCAGCCGCACCTCCGCCGGCCGGTCGACGCCGCGCATAACCTCGATCGCTTCGCACCAACGACGACACGCAGCGTCCGATTCGTCGTCGAATCCACCAACAACGGCAATAACCCATGCATCGACGAACTGGAAGTCTTCGCCGGCGATCGCAATGTCGCGCTGGCTTCGCTTGGCGTCACCGCCACATCGTCAGGCGACTACGACAATGGGACGATGCATCGCCTGTTGAACATCAATGACGGACTGGGGGGCAACGATCACAGTTGGATTTCCAGCGAAGCCGGCCGCGGCTGGGTCGCGCTGCGGTTTGCCGACCCGGTTACGATCGACCGCGTCGCCTGGGCACGCGATCGGGAAGGACGCTTCAACGATCGGCTTGCCGTGAGCTATCACATCGACGTCATGAATGAAGATGGATCATGGCGCACCGTGGCGGGTTCGACGGACCGGCTGGCCCCGATGATGGTGCATGCTCCGTTGGATCAATTGGCGCTGAGCGGGCTTGGCGGCGCCAAGCGGGACGAAGCGGTTCGAGCGATCGGCGAACTGGCGAATCTTCAATCCGAAGCCGCCAAGCTGACTCCGGCACAGCAGACCGTTTATGCCGGCGTCTTCAGCATGCCCGAAACGATCCATCGACTCTATCGCGGCGATGCCATGTCGCCGCGCGAGCAGGTCGCGCCCGATACGCCCACGGCGCTGGGCACGCTGGGCATGACGGTCGACGCGCCCGATGTGGATCGGCGCGTGACGTTCGGCCGCTGGCTGGGGCGGGCGGACAATCCGCTGACGCCGCGCGTGATCGTCAATCGCATCTGGCAGGGTCAGTTCGGCGCCGGACTGGTGGCCACGCCCAGCGACTTCGGCGGCAACGGAGTCGCGCCGACGCATCCGCAACTGCTCGACTGGCTCGCCGCCGAGCTGATCGAGCACGGATGGTCGCTCAAGTATCTGCATCGATTGATTCTCACGTCGCGCACCTGGCGGCAGGCGGACCTTGCTGAGCCCAAGGCGATGGTGGTCGATTCGCACACGCAGCTCTTGTGGCGCTATCCGCCGCACCGGCTCGCCGCCGAACCGATTCGCGACAGCATGCTTGGCGTGTCGGACCTGCTCGATCCGTCGATGGGCGGGCCGGGGTTCAGCATGTATGAGCCCAATGACAACTACGTTCGCAATTACGAACCGCTTGAGAAATGGGGCCCGGCCGAGTTCCGCCGCATGATCTACGCCGCCAAAGTTCGCATGGAGGTCGTGCCGGTCGTCGGTGCCTTCGACTGCCCCGATGCGGGCCAGAGCCAGCCCAAGCGTGCGCGATCCACAACGCCCATTCAGGCGCTGAACCTGTTCAATTCGACGTTCACACTGACCGTCGCGGATCATCTGGCGCAGCGGATTCGTCGCGAAGCGGGCGACGATCCCAAGGCGCAGATCGACTGTGCGTTCCGCATCATGTTCGGACGCAAACCGACCGCCACCGAGCAAAGCGCCGCCGTCGAATTCCTTGATAGTGAGGACCTGGCGGCATTGGCGCGCGTACTGCTCAACACCAACGAATTTCTGTTCATCCCGTAATTCATGCGAAAGGAGTCTCCGCATGCACAATCCCGAATCCATCTCCCCCAACGGTCGCGATCTTCTGAACCGCCGTCAATTCCTCGGCCACACCGGCACGGGCCTCGGCGCGATCGCATTGGCAAGTCTGCTCAACAACGATCGACTGCTCGCGGCACCAATTGCGCCCGACATCGATCCGAGCCGACCGCAAGCCGCTCGCAAGCCGCACTTCGCGCCGCGCGCACGCAACGTCATCGTGATCTTCTGCTCCGGGGCGCTGAGCCATATCGACACGTTCGACTACAAACCGACGCTCTATAACTACGATGGCAAGCCGCTGCCCGGCTCCGCCGCGAATTTCAAGACGTTTCAGGGCGAAAACGGCAACGTGGCGGCGCCGCTCTACAAGTTCCGACCGCGCGGGCGATGCGGCAAAATGACCAGTGACCTGCTGCCCCGCCTCGGCGATCTCGCCGACGAGTTCTGCTTTATCCATTCGATGACCAGTCGGACCAACACGCATGGCCCCGGCGAAAACTTCATGTCCACAGGCAATGTCCTCGACGGTTTCCCCTCCATGGGCGCGTGGGTGAACTACGCCCTGGGCTCCGAGGCCGACGACCTGCCTGCTTTCGTGGCGATCCCCGATCCGCGCGGCGTTCCGCAGAGCTCCGTCAACAACTGGGGCCCCGGGTTTTTGCCGGCCGTGTTTCAGGGCACCCCCTTCAGCGCCAGTCATCCGATCCGTAACCTCAAGGCACCCGTCGCGTCGGCCCATGACCGCGCCGCTCGTGATCTGCTTGCACGCTTCAATGCCGAACACCTGGAACGCAATCCCAACGACAACGAGCTGGCCGCACGCATCGCCAGCTACGAACTCGCCGCCAAAATGCAGTTGTCCGTCCCGAAAGTCATGGATATCAGCTCCGAGCCGGCCCATGTGCTTTCGATGTACGGCGCCGATTCGCCCAGCAATCCCGTCAAGGCCGGGTTCGCCCGCAACTGCATCCTCGCCCGCCGACTCATCGAGCGCGGCGTGCGATTTGTGCAGCTATTCAACGGCGCGTACGCCATGGGCGAAGGCGTCGGCAACTGGGACGGCCACCGCAAGCTCAAGCCGCAGTACGACATTCATGGCGAAATCCTCGACCAACCCGCCGCCGCGCTCATCGCCGACCTCAAGCAGCGCGGCCTGCTCGAGGAAACGCTCGTCGTCTTCTGCACCGAGTACGGCCGCATGCCCACCTTCCAGAAAGGCGCCACCGGTCGCGACCATAATCCCGACGGATTCACCTGCATGCTCGCCGGCGCCGGCGTCCGCGCCCCGTTCAGCTACGGCGCCACCGACGAGTTCGGCCACAAAGCCGTGCAGGACGTGGCCTCCGTCTACGCTTACCACGGGACGATTCTCAAACTCCTCGGCCTCGACTTCGATCGCCTCAGCTACTACTACGACGGCTTCGAACGCAAACTCACCGACGTCCACGGCCGCGTGATCGAGGACGTCATCGCCTGAACCCGCCCAACCCGCCTGCCGACAGCGCACGCGCCATGTGACGGCGGCAACACATGTTCATCAGACATGTTCCATCCATGCACCCCAGAACCACCCGTAGAAATGTCCAATCACTGTACGTCGAATCGGGGCGGCCGGATTTGAACCGACGACTTCGTGCACCCAAAGCACGCGCTCTACCAAACTGAGCTACGCCCCGCGATGGTGTTACGGTGGATTAGCGTATCGCGGAGTTGAAGGGTGGTCCAGTGGAGCGGAAAAGCACGCCGCGAGCGGCGTCGCTGAACGGGGGAGGGGGCAGCGTTATTCGCTCGGTGCGGGGGCGGGCTGACGCTCGATGTTCAGGGCCTTGTAGACTTCGTCGAGCAGGTCGTCGACCTTGAAGGGCTTGTAGAGCACGGCTTCGAGACCCTCCTGCGAAGCGCGGACGATCGCGTGGTTGGGGTCGTATCCGAAGCCGGTCATGAGGATGACGGGCAGCGTTTCGGAGATGCGCCGGGCGGCAGCGAAGATTTCGTAGCCGTTGCGATGCGGCATGCGGATGTCGGAGATGATCAGATCGAGCGGCTGCGTCTCGATCAGGTTCGACGCTTCATGTCCATCGCGACACGTGAACACCTGGCACTCGAACTTCTTGAGCACATCGGTGATCGTGTTGCGGATGTTCGCTTCGTCGTCGGCGACGAGAATCCGCTTGCCGGCGAGCGGCGAGGCGGCGTCGGCCTTGACGTCCTTGGAGCCGAGCACGGTCTTGGGGCCCTGCGTCACGTCCTTGACGGCCTGCCGAATGGACTCGACATGATCGATGATCTTATGCAGGCGGTGACGCATGTCGTCGTGGCCGATGTACTCTTCGATGAGACTTTGCGTTTCGGTGATGATGTCGTTGAGCGGCGCGGACATCTCGCGGACGATGTTCTGAGCCATCCGGTCGGCGAGCGTGTAGCGTTCGACGACCATGAGGTCCAGCACGTTGAGGGCGACGGCGATGTACCGGCCGAAGATTTCGGCGAACTGGCGATCGTCTTCGTTGAAAGTGCCCGGCTGCTGGCCCTCGATGTTGAAGACGCCGATGACCTTGTCGTGCAGGCGCAGCGGGACGGTCAGCGAGCTTTTGGCATGGCCGAGCCCCAGCACGTAGCGCGGGTCTTTTTCCACGTCATGACAGATGTAGCTGCGGCCGGTGGCGGCGACGTAGCCGGAGATGCCGTTCCCTTCGGGCTGTGCGTAAAGATCGACCTCCAGCGCTTCGGGCGGCAGGCCCACGCTGATGACCGGCTCGAGCTTGTTGTTCTTCTTATTGAGCAGGCGGATGATGAAGTGATCGAAATGCATCAGATCGCTGGTGTAGCGGATGATCTTCTCTTCCAGAAGGCGCAGGCGCTCGGCGACGGTGAGCTTGCTGATGGCTTCAGCTTCGAGGCGGACGAGTTCGCGGCCGGCGGCGTCGATGGCATCGATCTTCTGTTGAAGTCGTCGACCCGAAGAGGCGTCCCACACGACCGCGACGACCTGCGTCACATTCCCGCGATCGTCGATGACCGGCGAGACATATGCTTCGTAGTATCGATCGGATCCGACCTGGAAACCGAACTTCTTTGACCGCTTGCGGAGTCGATCGGTGGGCTTCATCGGCGTGACCTGCTCGGCGAAGATCTGCCGGGCGCTGATGCACGTCTGCTTCACCCGATCATAAACCTCCGGCGGGAAGGCCTGCATGCGATTGTTCGCCCACACGCATTCGCCGTGATCATTCACCACACAGACGCCTTCACCGATCGTGTTGAGCACGAGCGACGCCTGCTGCTCGACGAGCGCACGCTCGAGCGGCAGGAAGTCGCCGACGTCGGCGAAGATCGCATGATACATGGCGCCGGAACGAAGCGATGCCATCGCGGCGTCGACATCGTTGAACGTATCCACATCGAACTGCTGGCGCAACTGGTCCGCCACCTGATGGCAGCTCGTCAGCTTACCCGCCAGAAACAACACACGCGGACGATAGTCACCCATGCGGTCGGACTCACCAATGCCGGATTGAGCAATTTCGCAAACCTTAGATGCTATCGGCCATCCGTCGATGCTGTCAACGAATTTCGGGTAAACCCTGCCTGTTTTATGCGGCGGGGGGAATGTTGGGGTTTCGCCCCGCATTGGTCCGATAGAATCTGTAAACGCGAGGTTTACGCCGATCATGACCGTCGAAACATTGCTTGCGAAACTGCCGATCCGGCAGGTCTGTGGCCCCGCCGAGGTGGCGTTGCGCGGCGTGTCGGACGATTCGCGTTTGATCGAGCCGGGCTTTTTGTTCATCGCACGGACCGGTCGCACCGCCGATGGAGCGCGTTTCATCGACAGCGCCATCGAGCGCGGCGCCGTCGCCGTGCTGACGCATCAGCCGGTCACGCTGCCCGGTCACGTTACAGGTCTCGTCGCCGATGACCCGGCGAAGCTCGGCATCAACATCGCCAACGAACTCTACAACCGCCCCGCCGATCGACTCAAGCTCATCGGCGTCACCGGCACGAACGGCAAGACGACGACGGCGTTCATGATCCGCCATCTGCTCGGAGCCGCCGGTCATCGCTGCGGGCTCATCGGCACGATCGAGATCGACGACGGCTCTAAGCCGCGAACGGCTGAATTGACGACGCCCGGCGCGGTGCAGATGATCGCGCTGCTGGGGGCGATGGTCAACAATGGATGCACGCACGCTGTGATGGAAGTGTCGAGCCACGCGCTGCATCAGGGCCGTGTGAGTATGCTCCGCTTTGACGCCGCGATCTTCACGAACCTGTCCGGCGACCATCTGGATTACCACGGCTCGATGGACGCCTATGCCGACGCCAAGGCGATGCTGTTCGCGTCGCTCGCGCCGACCGCGACCGCGATCATCAACGCCGACGACCCGGCGGGCGAGCGTATGCGGCGCAACTGTCGCGCGAACGTGCTGACGTTCGGGTTCAACAGCGGGCGCGACATTCGCGCGACCGTGCTGGCCGCTTCGCCGCGAGGGACGGACTGCGTGTACGACGGGCCGTGGGGCAAGCTGCCGGTCGCCCTGCCGCTGACGGGTAAACACAATGTCATGAACATGGCTGGCGCTCTCGGCGCGATGCACGCCCTGGGTTTGAACGTATCGCGACTTGCCGACGCCATCGCCGACTGCGCCATCGTGCCGGGCCGACTGGAGCCGGTGCGTGTCGCGGGCGTGCCGTTCACCGTGTTGGTCGACTACGCACATACGGATGATGCTTTAGCGAATGTGCTCACCGCACTACGTCCACTGACGCAGGGTCGCCTGCGCGTTCTCTTCGGTTGCGGCGGCGATCGCGATGCGACCAAGCGCCCGCGCATGGCGAAGGTCGCCGCTGAGTTCGCTGACGAACTTGTCATCACCTCCGACAACCCCCGCACCGAAAATCCGCTTTCGATCATCGATCAGATTCTCGCGGGAATTCCTGCCGCTCGGCGTGAGCAAGTCGTCGTCGAACCCGACCGCGCCGCGGCGATCGAAGCGATCATCACCAGCGCCAAGAGCGGCGATGTCGTGCTGCTGGCGGGCAAAGGTCACGAAGACTATCAGATCATCGGCACCACCAAGCGCCACTTCGACGACCGCGAAGCCGCGCGGGCTGTGCTCGAGAAATTGTTCACACGGGCGCCGGGCGTCGGCATGGAGAAGTAGGATGTTCTGGTCGCCGCAGAATCTTCAGACAATCACCGCCGGTCGGTTCCTGATCAAGCCCGCCGACGGATCGCCCCCCGCCGCGATGACCGGCGTCAGCACCGACAGCCGCGCCCTTCGCCCCGGTCAGGTCTTCGTCGCCCTGCGCGGCGAGAAGTTCGACGGGCACGATTACCTCAACATCGCGATCGAATCGGGGACGCCGATGCTGATCGTCGATCGGGCCGAGTCGGCCAATGAGCTGCGCCGCGGGGCGTATCACGTTCTGCTCGTCGACAACACGACGACCGCGCTGGCGCAGCTCGCCGCCGCGTATCGCAATACGCTCCCCGGTCGGATCATCGCCGTGACGGGCTCCGTCGGCAAAACGACGACGAAACAGATGATCGACACCGTGCTGGGCGTGCGTTTCACCGGACGGGCGTCGCCCAAAAGCTTCAACAATCACATCGGCGTTCCCCTGACGCTCCTCAACGCCGAGCCGACCGATGCGTACATCGTCTGCGAAGTCGGCACGAACGCGCCCGGCGAAATCGGGGCGCTGGCGAAGATCATCCGACCCGACATCGCCATCATCACCGCCGTCGGCGTCGCGCATCTGGAGGGCCTTGGCGACCGCGCCGGCGTGCTGCGCGAAAAAGCTTCGCTGCTGAGCCATCTCCGCGAAGGCGGCCTCGCCATCGTCAACGGCGACGTGCCCGGCCTGACCGACTATCGCAAGGTCGCCCCGTCGATGGTGACCTACGGGCGCGGAACCGATTGCGACATGCGCCTCACCGACTACCTCGCCGAGGCGGACAGCTCGTTTTTCGTGCTCAATAATCGCTGGAAATATCACCTGCCGCTATTGGGCGAGCACAATGCGTTTAACGCGCTGGCGGCGATCGCCGTGGCGCGGCACATGAAGATGACCGAGGATCAGATCGCCGCGGGCTTCGAGCGTGTCACCCCCCCCGCCGGTCGTCTCGCCACGCAAACCATCGGGCCGATCACGATCATCGACGACTCGTACAACGCCAACCCCGATTCGATGGCCGCCGCGCTGAGCGTGCTCTCGAAGCTCCCGACGAGAGGGCGGCGCATCGCTGTGCTCGGCGACATGCTCGAACTGGGCGAAGCGTCGCCGCAGTTTCACCGGGAACTCGGCGAGGACGTCGTCGCCTCCGACATCGACCTGGTCATCACGATCGGCCGTATGACCATGTTCACCGCGGAAATCGTCACGAAACAGTGGCCAGGAGATCGCGTGTACGCCGTCCCGACGTGGACCGACGCCGCCGGCGAGGCGATCGTCGATCGACTCGCGCCCGGCGACACCGTACTGCTCAAGGCATCGCGCGGCATGGCCGTCGAGCGACTCGTCCCCATCATTCGCAAACGCTTCGAAACCAATCACACCGCCGGCGTCTGACACCGTACGCCCCGGAATCGGAATGCGATGATCTACAACTTCATCAACGCCTGGCACGATCAACTGGTCCACATCGGACTCTACCGCTACTTGCAGGTGTTCCAGTACGCCAGTTTCCGCACGCTCTGCGCCATCATCTTCTGCTTCGCCTTTATCCTCATTTTCGGCCGGCGCACCATCCTCTGGCTCATCAAGCAAAAGATCGGCGACAACCCCGACTTCGATCACGCGGACCTCAACCAGCTCACGAAACAGAAATCCAACACGCCGACGATGGGCGGCATCCTGATTTCCTCCGCGATTCTTTCATCAACGCTGCTGCTGGCGGACATGACGAACTTCTACGTGCAGGCGGCGATGGTGTGTCTGGTGGCGTATACGGCCGTGGGGTTCGCGGACGACTATCTGAAGCTGACCGCCGCGCGGCGCGGGCCCGGCTCGCGACAGGGACTCCACTCGTGGGAGAAATTCCTTTTCCAGATCGGCTTCGCCCTCATCCTCGGATTCTTCATTCACTACCACGGCTCCAACAACCCCGACACGCAGGTCTTCAACATCTTCAACATCTTCTTCCAGCGCACCTACGACCCGCACACGTTCGACCCCGAAACCGGTCTGCAACTATCGAACAATCTGATCCGCCTCGGTGCGTGGGCGTTTGCGATTCTGACGGTCATCGTCATCGCCGGGGCGTCCAACGCCGTCAACCTCACCGACGGGATGGACGGCCTGGCGTCGGGCATCATGAGCATCATCGGCTTCGCGTTCCTGCTCCTGTGCCTCATCAGCGGGTCGGCCCAGTGGGCGCAGAACATGCTCGTCCCGCAGGTGCCCACCAGCGATGAATTGGCCGTCGTGTGCGGCGCGATCGCCGGGGCGTGCATCGGATTTCTCTGGTTCAACTGCCACCCGGCGCAGGTCTTCATGGGCGACACCGGCTCGCTCCCGCTGGGCGCCCTCATCGGCTACATCGCCATCGTCATCCGGCAGGAACTCCTGCTCTTCCTCATCGGCGGCATACTCGTCGTCGAAACGCTCAGCGTCATTCTCCAGGTCGGCTACTTCAAACTCTCGGGCGGCTCGCGCATCTTCCGATGCGCCCCCATCCATCACCACTTCCACCTCTCCGGATGGACCGAACAGCAGGTCGTCGTCCGCTTCTGGCTCATCACCGCGCTGTTGACGGCGATCGGACTCGCGTCGCTGAAGCTTCGTTGAACCATCGAAAAAGCGGGGTGACTCAAGTCACCCCGCCTCTTGAATGTGCGTAGCAATTGCCTCAGCGCCGACGGCGTGAGCGCATCGGCGCGGCGAGGCCGAGCAGCCCCAAGAGCGCGATGCCGGTCGGCTCGGGCACATTGGACACCTCGACGCTGCCGGTCAGAATGACTTCGTCACCGGGGGAGATGAGGAATTCGAGCTGCACGCCGAGGTTGTTCCACGGTGGATCATCGCCGAAGCCCGCGAAAGGGAACGTCACCGAATCGATGTAGTCGGCGAACGGCTGCGTCATGCGGGAGAAGTGAAACGTCTCATCACCGCCGGTCGGCACGGTGATGGGCGCGTCCTCCAGGCCGTTGGAGAAGCTGAATCCGAACGTAGACACGCCGGCCCGAATCCCACGGAACCCGTCCTGAATCGTGGTGCTCAGAACCCCGGTGATATTGCCCACCGCATCGTGATCGAAGAGCGTAAAGTGCGGCGTCAGCGTCGCGCCGTCGCCGTTGCGGTCGATCAGACGCACATCGAGCTTCTCAATTGCATGAAAGAGCGGCCCCTGAAAGATGGCTGAATCTGTGCGAAGCAGAAGCCGACCGCCGAGCGTCTGATCCGATTCGTTCTGAAAATCCAATTGGTACTTGACGAATGGATCCTTGTTAACGTGAACATCGTGCAGATCGAAAAGCGCTTCCAATACCGGCGTGCCACCGCTGAAGAATCGCACGATGTCAAAATCACCGGGTTGGTCGAAAAACTGCTTGTTCGGCTCGGGAATGGTTTTATCATCGCCGGCCTGCCGGTTGCCGTCGGCATCGATGATGCCGGCGGAGTAGATCAAAAAATCCTGTGCGAACGCTGCCGGTGCGGCGGCAAGGGCGCCGATCGTCAGACAACCACCCACGACAAGAGCCGACCGTAAGTTCATCATTTAATTTTGTCTCCGATCTCGATCGAATTGGGCCGGACGATGCCTGCCGCTTTCAATGTATCGCGCCAGCCCTGATTTCGACAAGAAAAAAATCCCCGCTGAGCGACAGCGGGGATGAAACAGACGATCAGGGAAACAGCTACATCGCGAGCGGATTGGGGGGTCAGAACTTATAGCGAATCTCGAAGCGGACGCCGGCGACGGGGTCGGCTTCTTCGCGCCAGCCGTACATGGTGTCGAAGCGGAGGATGACGGCGTTGGAGATCGGGTGCTGATAGCGGAGGCCGACGGCGTACTGATCGCCGGGGGCGTTGCGGGTCTTGTTGTCGTCGAAGGCCTGCACGAAGGCGAATTCGAGGACGAGCTGGTTTTCGAAGTTCTGGCCGAGCAGATTCACGCCGAGGGCGCCGCCCCATGTGTTGTTGGCGGTGGCGTCGAGCGTGGGGTAGCCGGTCAGGCCGTCTGATTCGAAGTTGATGCCGGTGTTGACGAGGACGCCGCCGGCGCCGGCGTCGCGCGCCAGGGGCTGCGGGCGGTCGAAGCCGACGAAGAAGTTGAAGTATGGGACGAAGTTGGAGGGGGCGTCGGTGATGAGCGAGTTTTCGAACAGCAGCAGCACGCCGTCGGCGGTCTGCGTCAGCCCGCGATGCGGATGCTGACCGGCGTTGCCGATGAACCGGACGGAATTGGAGAGCCAGCCGAAGTAGCGATGCGTGAAGGCGATTGTGAAGTTGTGATAGTCAAAGCCGTCGCCGTTGTCGTCTTCGGTGTAGCCGTAGCCCGCTTCGATGTATCCGCCGAGGGTTTCAAAGAATCCGGTCACGCCGTAGATGCGTGCGGTGTGATCCTTGCCGGGCAGGGCGCCGGTGGTGACCTTGTCGAAACCGGCAAAGAAGGTGATGTCGAAGTTGGAGATGTCCAGTGCCCGGCTGTTGCGGGCGGGGATGGTGAAGGCGAATCCCTGAAAGGCGTCCTGCACCCAGATGCCGTTCTGGAACAAAAGCGGAATGAGACCCGCCGCGATGGGCATGTCGAATTTCGATTCGGTGTTCGTCAGCCCGCCGATGATCGCGCCGGCGTCGCCCTCGAAGAACAGCGCGTCGGCATTGCCGTCGATCTCGGGATCGAATTCGTGATTATCGCCGGAGAAGTCCAGGCGGGTGAACTGGCCGTTGCGGTCAAGCGGGCGGAAGAAGGCATGCACGCGCTCGGTGGCGGTGATGCGGCCGTCCACGTCGAGGTTCAGGCGATGGGCCCACGTGCCCTGCTCCTTGGCGCCATTGTCGTTGTAGGCGACGGCGGTGCGATAATCGCCGAAGACGAGCAACTGCGGATCAAGCGGATTGGTCTTGCCCAGCCATTCGGGCTGCTGCTGGAACGGCCCATACTGATAGAGTTCGCGGCCGAGTTCGACCAGCGGGCGCTGATTGGGATTCATGTGCTTGGCGCCATAGATATCGAGCTGCGCCTTGGGGTCGTAGTCCTTACCGGAGTAGTCGGGGTCGGACTTGAACACGCCCGGGTCATGCGGCACAAGGAGGAATCCTTCGGGCACTTCGGGCTTGTGTTCGATTTCCTCGGGCGGGACGATGCGCGGCTTGGCGTTCGACTCGGCGCCGATGTGCGTGCCTTTGATCTCCTGTGTCGGGTGCTCGACGGGCTTGGGCTTGGCCTTGGGCGCCGGGGCCGAGTCGTCGAGAAGGTCGTCGCCGCCGCTCTTGGGCGCGTCTTTCTTCGGCGCCGGTTTGGCCGAATCGTCCAGAAGCGCATCGTCCGCCGCGCGGACGGGCGCCCCGCCACAGTGCATCGCCGCGATGATGATGACCAGCATGGCTGATAAGCGTGTATTCACGTTGAGAGATCCCTGAACAAGAATGGAGGGAGGTACCCGACGCATTCGATTACTTGACTTCGAACTCCACGGTGTACGCATGCAGGTTGATCATCCACTGATTCATCGCCTGCTCCATCTCCGTCGTCGCACCGCAGAACGCCATGAAATAGATCGGCTCCGCCCGGCTGCGCATCCGCACCGCAAGCTTGTATTTGCCCGGCTTGGCCATCACGTCGCCCGGCACGCTGTAGCTGGCCTTGCGATCCTTGAGCGGCGGCAGCGAGCGGCTTTCCATGCGGATGAACGGCGGATGGTTCATCACCGTCGTCGGCTGACCGGCGGGACGGATGAACGGCAACTGATCGATATCGAGATTGACCGGCAGGTACATCTCGCGGTCGGTGCCCTTGACGTTGGTGATCAGGAACTTGGTCTGGAGGTTCACAAGCTGATCGTCATGCGGAATCTTGCCGGTGCGGACGTCGCGCGAATGCACGTCGCACATGTCGCCGAACGAGTCGACGTAGCCGGACTCCCAGACGGTTTTGCCATCGGGATCGACGAGCGCGACGTTGATCCATAGCTCCGGCTGAGCGCCGAGCGAACCGCTGGGCAGGTTATGCCCGGGGTTGATGTTCGTGACGCGGTAGTAGAAATCCAGGTCTTTTCCGGCCTTGGGCGTACCGGACATGAAGGGTCCGTCGATCTTGGAGCCGTTTTCCATCACCTGCCGGCGCAGATCTCGCTTCTGCTCGAGTTTCTTGAGGTTTTCCTCGATGATCTCGCGCGCGTCGTAGCGGTCGTCGGCGTTGGCCCATTCCGGCGGGAAGGTCGGCTTGATCTTGCCGGTGTCCACATCATGCTCGAACGCCTCCGTGCCCCAACCGGCGCGGTAGTCGAACTTGAGCCAGGTTTCGATGGGGAAGCGCGTGTTGCGCGGGTTCTGAGGGAAAATGCCCGGATGCGCGATCGGATAGCCGGGGCCGAAGAATGCGTGGTTGTGATGCTCGCGCTCCGGTTCGATGGGCTTTCCGGCGATGACGGCGACGGGACCGGTGTTGTAGCCATCGTTGACGCCGGGCGTCTTGCCCATGTGACACGCCTGACAGGTCACGCCCTCTTTCGCCGCCGGCGAACCGCGGTACTGGTCCCACACCACTTCGAGCTTGATGCCCGGGTGCACGGCGACCTGGTGGCACGAAAGGCAGAAGTCGGAGCGAGAAAGCTGCTCGAACTGAATCGCCGCGGCGTGAATCTTCACGCCGGGGCCTTTGTCTTCCTCGGACGGCTTGACCTTGTAAAAATCCTTCTGCTCGAGCACCTTCGCGAGCCCGCCGCCATCAGAGATGCCGTAGACCGGGTCGTGAATGTCGCCCTGCTCGATGCGACGCTCGCCGTTGACCTTGCTGAACTCGATCTTGACGCGGTGGCAGGTCACGCAGGTGATGCCTTCGCGCGAGACGGGGGCGCGCTCCCAGAGGGGCATGTCGCGCTGCTCCTTGAGCGTCGTGCCGACGGAGGCGTGACAGCGCATGCAGAAGTAGCCGATCGTGCCCTGGGCCAGATCGTTGATGCGCTGCTCGAACTTGTGGAACATCGGGGAGATCGAGGCGTAGGCGTGGTTGGAGCTGGCCCACTCGTCGTAGATCTGTTTGTGACAAGTCGCGCACTGGGCGGCGGAAGGAAATTCGTTCTGCGCATACAAGGCGGCATGCGCCGCTTCGGCGTCGGTCTTGGGCGTGATGGGCTTGGCGCCGCCGCCGGTCTTTTCGGGCGCGGGGCCTTCCAGCAGCGCGTCGCCGCCTTTCGCCGGCGCGTCCTTCTTGGACGCATCCTTCTTGGCGGGCGGGCTGTCGAGCAGATCATCCGCCGCGATCGCGGACGATGCGAGCCCGCACCCGAGCGTCAGAGCCGCCGCCAGCATGACGAGATTCAGTTTTCCAAGACCACGACGATACGACATACAGCGCTTCACCATATCCACAGACCTCCGGGCCTTTCGCCGCAGGACTGACCCTACTGACCGCGTTCACTTTTGGAAGACCTTACACCACCCTGCACAACAGCATACTTATCGGCCACATCCATCATAATCATCAAAAACCTGGCCGCTTTCTGATCAACTTTTAAGTATTATAACCATGGTGTCCCGCAAAACGCAATAGGCCCGCACGTGGTCACGCCTGGACCTTCTCGCGTTCATGCCGCCCGTCCCCGAGCAGTGACTAGAACTGATAGAGCACTTCAAAACGGGCGCCCATGCCCGGCTGCTGGTTGTTGGTCGCCTCACCGAAAAGGTCGAACTGAATGACCCAGTTCTGGCCGAACGCCTGCTGGTATCGGCCTCCGACGGCGATGGTGGACTGGTCCATGTCGGTGCGGGTGCGCCCGCCCAGTTCGAGGATGAGCTGCTGGCGATGATCGGCATCGAGGAACATCTGATAGCCGATCGCCCCGCCGGCCGAGTCGTCGACGCGATTACCCAGCGCCGCGCCGTACCGCCCCAGTCCCACGGCGGCGAACATGATGCCGACGTTGCCGAGCGGCCCGCCGGTCGTCGCGCCGCGCGCCGCCGAGGCGAATTCGTCGATGCCGTAGAACGCATTGATATACAGGAGGTCATCGGAGGCGGGCATGGTCCATGAAAGCTGACCGAACAGCAGATGTCCGCTGCTCATCGCCGCCGACTCGCTTTCCAGCGCCTGCGAGCCGAGGTAGCGCAGCGTGAGATTCGTCTTGCCGATGCGCGACACGCTGCTCAGACCCCAGAAGAATCCGTCGCTCGCTTCGGTCGGGTCGTGAATGTAGACGAAGTCGCCGGTGAGCGTCGCCCAGGGCGTATCCGCCTGATTGAACAGGCCGTACATCTGGGCCGAGCCGTGATCGGTGTTGTCATCGCGATCGATCTCGTTCCATGCGAAGATGAACGTCGAGCGGAGATTTGATCCGCCGGGCAACAGGATGTTGTTGCGCGTGAAACCGACCGCGTCCATCGAATCGTTGATGAGCATGCCGTCCTGAAACGACAGCGGCTGGCGCCCGACGGAAAAGCCCCAGTCGCGCGCGCCAAGGTCGGTGAAGTCGGGGAACATTTCGCCGATGTTGCCCTCGAAGAACAGCGTCGAGAGCCGGCTTGACGTATTGTCCTGCCAACCTTCGGGCGCGCCTTCGATGTTGTACCCGCTGAACTGCCCGCTTTCGGTGTTGAACGGCTGGAAGCCGACGAGCACGCGCTCCGTGCCGGAAAGCTGAAGGTTGCCGAAGATGTCCAGGCGATTGGCCCATTCGCTGTTGGCGTTGCCGTTGATGCGGAACGTCTGCACCGCGCTGCGCAGCGTGCCGAACACGTAGAACGACGGCTGCCACACCTGCCCGCCCGGCAGCTTGAATCCGGGGTCGATGTTGCCGTTGCCGAGGAAGGCGTTGCCGATTTCGATGATCGGCTTGGGACGCAGCACATCCTCCGTCTTCATCAGCGGCACCGGCTCGTCGGAAAGCCGCGGCTCGTGCCCCTGCTCGGCCATCTCCTTGTGCCCGTCCTTCACTTCTTCTTTCTTCATCTCAGGCGCCGCCGCATCGTCCGCCGCACGCGACGAGGCGCTGAGCGACAAAAGCAACACCGTCATCCCGATGAGCATGCGATGCGAAAAGGCAACCGCCCACCGACCGCTGACATGGTTCCGATTGATCATGTTTTACCCGCTGTCCGTCAGTTCTTGGAAGGAATGTTCACATCCAGCGTCCGCGTCCAGACAATCTGGTGCCCCGCCACAACCGCATCCGCCACATCGCGCGCGCTGAGCCCGTAATCGAAGCCCACCGACGAAATCGCATCGACGAGATTCACCGGGATCATGCCCGCCTTGAGTTCGACGGTCACGTGGTATGGCCCGCTGTGACCTTTGAGCATCTTCGAATCAACGCGGTAGTTGGCCCACCGTTCGCCGCCGGGCTCGATGCCCATGCGGTGCTTGCGCGCATTGCCCGGATCGCCTGTCAGAATCGTCGACCGCGTCTGCGGACGAAGGAACGGCAAGGGGCTCAGCGAATAGTTGACGGCGATGACCTGCTCGCGCTCGCCGCCGCGGATGTTCGTCGTGAGGAATCGGCTCTGGAGACTGAAAAGCTGATCATCGAGCGGGCGCAGACCGTCATGTACGTACAACGAGTGCGTGTCGCGGACGTCGCCGTTGGGGTCCAGATCGCCCGACTCGAACACCGTGTTGCCGTCCTTGTCCGTCACGACGGTGTGGAGCCAGACGAGGCGCTCGGCGTCGAATCCGGTGGGCACGCCGTGCCCGTCGGTCCCGTTGGCGATGCGAATCTTGAAACGAAGGTCATCATCGCTCGCGGAGATGAGAATCGGATCGTCGAGCTTGTATCCGTTGCGCAGCAGTTTGAGCCGCTCGCCCTTGACCATATCCAGCAGCTTGAGACTCTGATCGATGATGGCCCGGCCGTCGTATCGGTCGTCGATCGTGCGCCAGCGTTCGGGGAACTTCATGTCCTTGGTGACCTTGTCCTCGAACGCATCGGTGCCCCAGCCGGCCTTGTAGTCGAAGGTCAACCACTGCCGGATCGTCGCCAGCCCCGGCGCCGTGGGGTCCTGCTTTTCGCTTTCTTCACGGATGGCATTGGCCGCCTGCGGGAAGAGCGCGGGGTGCAGCGCCGAGTAGTCGGGGCCGACGAACATGTGGTTCGACAACTTGCGCGGCGCGGTGGGCTTGCCGCCGACGACCGCCGCGGGGCCGATGTCGTAGTTGGTCTTCTCATCACCGCTGAACACGCCCGGCTCCTTGCCCATGTGGCAATCCTGGCAGGTCACGCCGTTCCTGGCGGCGGGCGAATTGAGATATTCGCTGTACGCCTCTTCGAGGCGGAACCCGTTGACGAGCGTGACATCGTGGCACGTCCCGCAGAATTTGGGCGAGACGATCGAAAAGAACCGCTTGGCCTCGCCATGAATCTTGCGGCCGTACTTCTTCGGATCGGGTGTCGCGCCGTTGGCGTGAATCACCTTTTGAATCTGCTCGTTGTTGCCGGTCGGACCGTAGACCGGCTGCGTCAGGTCGCCGGTCACGATCGGCAGTCGCCCGCTGATCTTGCCCAGCGATTCGTCGACGCGATGACAGACGATGCACGTGATGCCTTCGCGGCTCGTCGGATTGCGGTCGATGTTGGACATGAAGATCGGTTCGCTCAGATTCATGCCCACCGGCGTGTGGCAACGGATGCAAAAGTCGCCATTCGTCCCGTTGGTCTGCTTGAGCAGCGTGCCGGCGAAGGCGTTGAACACCGGGCTCATCTGCGCGTATGCATGCTGCGAGATCGACCACTGCCGATACTGCGTCGGATGACAGCCGGCGCACTGCGTCGCTGACGGGTACTTGTTGCGCGCGATCAGATCGGCGTGCACCTCCGCCGAACTCTTGCCTTCGTCTTCCTTGGCCGGCTCTTCATACTTGTCGCCCTTGTCGGCGGGCTTGGTGGTTTTGGCGGGCGGCGCGTCGAGCAGCAGGTCGTCGCTGCCGCCTTTCTTGGGCGCGGGCTTGGTGTCGTCGAGCAGCAGATCGTCGCCGCCGACGTCCTTTTTCATGGGCTTCTTCGGTTTGGCCGGCGCGTCGTCGAGCAGCAGATCGTCGCCGCCTTTGGGCGCTTCCTTCTTCGCCGCATCCTTCTTGGCGGGCTTGGCGGGCGTATCGTCAAGCAGCAGATCGTCCGCCGCGTAGGTCAGATGGCCGACCCCCTGCGCGACGATCACGAAAAGCATGACGAAAAAACTGACTTTCCATAGATCACGACGGTGACCGGTCCCTGATCGCTTCGACATGACTTTGTCTCCGGGGCGGAAAACCACCCGAACGGAACGGAATCAATAACTACCCTCGCACCATGACCACTGCAACTTCAGCGCCCATCGTAACGGTCACCCGAAACCGTCGCAACCATTTCCGTTGATTTTGCGCAATAATTACGGCTCTTTTTTTAGTCGCCGCTAATTAGGTTAAGCCCCTGCATCCAACGCACCAATAGCTCCGGCCAGAGATTGAGCTTCGGATCATTCGCCGCCAGCCCCACGCCGTGACGGCCCGTGCGGAAGATGTGCATCTCCGCCGGCACGCCCGCCTCGTGACACGCAATGTAGAACCTGACCGAGTTCATCACCGGCACCGCGCCGTCGTCGCTTGTGTGAAAAATGAACACCGGCGGCGTGTCCTTCGTGACCTGCTTCTCCGCCGACATCTCATCGACAAGCTCCTGCGGCGGATTGTCGCCGAGCAGATTCTTGCGCGAGCCCATGTGCGTGATCTTCTCGTCCATGCTCAATACGCCGTAGCACAACACCGAAAAATCCGGCCGGCACGACACGCGGTCGATCGGGTCCGCCGCGTTCGGATCGCCGGCGTCGTAGTGCGTCGTGACCGACCCAGCCAGATGCCCGCCCGCCGAGAAGCCCATCACGCCGATGCGCTTCGGGTCGATCTTGTACTGCTCAGCATGCGCGCGGACCCAGCGGATGGCACGCTGCGCATCGTGCATCTCGACCGGATGACGGTACCCCGTCGAGCCCAGCCGATACCGCGTCACGAACGCCGCCACGCCATGCGCCTGATAAAACCGCCCGATGTCCATGCCTTCATGTCCCATCGCCAGCCCGCCGTACCCCCCGCCGGGATACACCACCACCGCCGTCCCGTTCGCCTTGTCCGCATCGGGCAGGTACAGATCGATCGTCGGCGTATCGAGTTCGCCCTCGCCCTTCGCGTCCGGCGCGCCATCGGGCCAGAGCTTGATGCGCTCGATGCCCTCCGGCGGCGGACTCGCAGCACCAAGCCCCGCTTGCGCGATCACCGTCAACGTCATGATCCACATCAGCGTCAGTGCATTCCGCATATCAGTCCTTTCAAAAGGCGGCTCGCGCCGCTACGACTCGTCGACCCAGTGGGCCTCGTCGATGACCTCGATCACGTATCCGTTGGGGTCCCGGAAAAAGAATCGCTCAAACGGCGTCGGGCGGATCGGGTCCATCAGCTCCGCCCCGCGCGCGACAAGCCGTTCCTTGAGCGCGGGGAAATCGGGGCCGGGGTGGAACACCGCCAGGTGACGCCCGAACTCCGCTTCAAACGGCGAGGGTTCGAATCCGTCGACGCCGAGGATGTGAATCGCCTGGTTGGGTCCGATGCGGATCCACGCCGCTTCGATCGGCGTGTTGCCCGGAATTTTGATGCGCCGCCAGCGCAGCGTCGCCTCGTAAAAGGCGCACGTCCCCTCCACATCGCGCGTCGCCAGCGTCATGTGTGCGAAACTCATTCCGCGAGTCTACCGCTTCGCCGAGGGCTCACGCAAATTGCCTCAGGCATTGACCAGTTTCTCCGACACGTTGCCCTCGTTCATGTCGATGCGCTCGGGCCGGCCCTTGTGCAGATACAGCAGCTTCGTGTGGTCGAGCCCCATCATGTGGCAGATCGACGCATGAATATCGTGTACATGCACGCGATCCTGCACGGCGTGCAACCCGACTTCGTCCGTCGCGCCGATGACCCGCCCGCCGGGCAGGCCCGCACCGGCCATCCACATCGTGAACCCGGTCGGGTTGTGATCGCGGCCGTCGCCCTTTTCGCTCATCGGCGTCCGCCCGAACTCGCCGCCCCAGATGACCAGCGTCGATTCGAGCAGCCCGCGCTGCTTCAGATCGCGCAGCAGCCCGGCGACCGGCAGGTCCATCTCGCCGCACAGCTTCGTGTGATTGGATTCGATGTGCGAATGCGCGTCCCACTGACTGCCCGCCCCGTGATAAAGCTGCACGAAGCGCACGCCGCGCTCGACGAGCCGGCGCGCCAGAAGGCATCGCCCGCCAAAGGATTCGGTTTCCTTGCGGTCCATGCCGTACATCGCGCGCGTCGCCGCCGACTCGCCGCTGATGTCCACCACGTCCGGCGCCTCCGCCTGCATGCGGAAGGCCAGCTCGTAGCTGCGGATGCGCGCATCCAGCTCCGTGTTGTCCGCGTGCCGGTCGGCGAAGGACTGATTCATCGACGCGAGCATCGCCAGCTTGCTGCGCTGACGGGCATCGCTCACGCCGCTGGGCGACATGAGGTTGGGAATCGGCTCGCCCCCGCTGCTTAAGCGCATGCCCTGATACACCGCGGGCATGAACCCGGCGCCCCACATGCGCGGCCCGCCGACGACCTGCGCCTTGCCGTCGAGCATCACCACGAACGCCGGCATGTCCTGGTTTTCCGTGCCCAATCCGTAGGTGATCCAACTGCCCAGCGACGGCCGGCCCACGACCAGCGAGCCGGTGTTCATCTGACACACGCCGCCGGCGTGATTGATCCCGTCCGAGACGCACGAGCGCACGATCGTCATATCGTCGACGCACTCGGCGATATGCGGCAGCCAGTCGGACACTTCGATGCCGCTCTTGCCGTACTTGCGCCACTGACGCTTGGAAGCGAGAATCGGCGAGCCGGCTTCGCCCATCGCCGTGATGACCTTGCCGAAGCTCGCCGGCACGGGTTTGCCCGCCAGTTCGTTGATGAGCGGTTTGTGGTCGAATGTGTCGAGGTGGCTCGGCCCGCCTTCCATGAACAGGAAGATCACGCTGCGCGCCTGCGTCATAAAATGCGGCGGGCGGGCAGCGAGCGGGTTGACTGCGCCGCCGAGCGTCGATGATGCATTGGCCTTGTTGAGCCCGAGCAGATACGTCAGCGCCAGCGCCCCGAATCCCCCGCCGCCGCGCACGAGCATGTCGCGCCGGCTCATGGCGGGAACGTAGTGCGGTTGACGGAGCTTTTCATAATCATGGGGAGTCTTCATGTTTGTCACTCCACGTATACGAATTCGCTGGAATTCAAAAGCACATGGCAGAAATCGACCAGCGCCGCGTCCGACGCATGCGGGTCGCTTCCCTGATAGCCGGGGGCGAGCGTGCGGTCGTGGCCGGACTCGTCCTTAAGGACGCCCGGCTTGTTCTCGAATCGCCAGTACGCCACGGTGTCGGGCCGGCTGTGCGCCGAAGCGTTGAGCAGTTCATCGGCGCCGAGCACGCGGTTGCTGATGCGTACTTCGTCGATGAGTCCGTCCCATCCGCTGCTGCTGCGCCCGTTGCGCCCGCCGACGATCAGCGGGGATTTGGATGTGTATCCGCCGATGACTTTGTGCTCGACGTGCGCGGTCTGCATTTCGAACGTCGGGTCCGACAGATCGCGCAGATAGAACGTCACGCCGCCGGCCGATGCGTCATTGGGGTCGAATGCGAATCCGACGTAATACGGCCGGCCCAGTTCAAGGTGCAGCCCCGAGGCGAGCACTTCGTACTTGCGCTCGCCCTTGCCCGTCTGCCCCACGATCTGCACGATCAGATTCCGCGGCGTGTACGCCGACTTTTCGCTGGTCACGCCCAGCGACCAGCCCGGCTCGCCGTTGTCGCCGTTCCACTGCGATGCGATGATCCGCACCGCGGCGTTCTCGTAAAGCGAATCAAGCTGAACGACCGCTTCGACCGTCAACTCCTTGCTCGGCAGCGTCGGGTCGTAGGGAACCTCAAAGCGATCCTCCGCCATGCCGTTGCGGATGACGATCGCCTGTGTGCTTTCGCCGGGGAAGGGCTTGACGACGTAAGTCGACGCCTTGACCTTCCGATCCGTGATGACGTCTGTCTGCTGATTGATGAACGCCACGCCGATCTTGCGCTCGTCGGTGGTGGCGGATCGTCCGTAGGCCAGTCGATACGCCAGGTCTACTTGGGCCGCGCGATCGCCCGGGTGCGCTTTGCTGACACGTTCGGCCAGCGCCGCCGCCTGTTTGATCGGCCAGTCGCCGTTGAGCATGAGCAGCGCCTGCGAGGCGGTCGTCGTGACATTGCGCGTCGGCGTCGAACCAAGACCGTCCGCCCCGTCGAAGGCATTGAGCAGTTCGTCGGGCGTAAGCCGGCGATTCTGTACGTAAAGCGAGCGGCGGGGTTCATTGCCGCTGACGCTGCGCCCGCCCATGTCCTCCGACAGCGACCCGCTGACCATGAGGATCGCATCGCGGACCTGCTCCGCTTCGAGGCGCCGCGTGTTCATGCGCCAAAGGAGCCGATTGGACGGATCGATGCGGGCGGCAAGGTCGGGCGTGTCGCGCTCGGCGGTCTGCTGATAGGTGGCGGATAGGACGATGAGCCGGTGCAGGTCCTTAAGTGACCAGTTGTGCTCGATGAACGTGGCGGCGAGCCAGTCGAGCAATTCGGGATGCGACGGCGGCTCACCGAGCTTGCCCAGTTCGCTGGGCGTGATGACCAGTCCCTGCCCGAAATGCTCCTGCCAGATGCGATTGACGATCACGCGCGCCGTCAGCGGGTTCTTCGCGTCGGCGATCCAGTTTGCCAGCGCCGTCCGTCGGCCCGTCGACGCGCCGGTGCTCGGCGGATGGATGGCGGCGGGCTCGGGGTCGAGAATGCTGATGAACCCCGGTTCGATGACGCGATTGCGTTTGTCGCCGGGAATCGTCGTCGGCGGAGCGCTGGGGCCGATGTCCGTCGCCGTCATTGCCGACGGCAACTCGCCGGGCTTCAGTTCGTCGAACTCCTTGAGCTTCGCGTTGATCTCATCGCGCTTCTTCTTGTCCTCGTCGCCCCACTTGACGCGCTCCCGCTCGTAATCGACCTGCCGCCCGATCAGGTAGCACATCTGCTTCTCGAACGGCGTGCGCTCCGCTTCGGGCTTCTTCCACATCGCCTGAAGCTCCTCCGTGAACTTGATCACCGCCGTGTGCGCCGCCTTGTCGTCGTACTTCCGCTCCAGGGGCTCCAGTTCCGCGCGGAGCGAAGCGGTCTTCTCGTTCCACGCCGCCAGCTTCGCGTCATGCTTCTTCTTTTCCGCCGGCGTCACGGGCGCGACATCATCCCGCCAGACCACCGGCTCGAAAAACGCACGCAGCCGGTAATAGTCCTCGTGCAGGATCGGGTCGAACTTGTGGTTGTGACAGCGGGCGCAGCCCATCGACAGCCCCAGAAACACATCGCTGGTCACCGCCGTGATGTCATCGAGAATCGTGTTTTCCTGCAGGTAGCAGTCGCGCTGGTTCCATTCATACACGCCCAGCCGCAGATACCCCGTCGCGACGAGCGCATCCGGGTCGTCGGGCGCGATCTCGTCGCCGGCGATCTGCTCGCGGACGAACTGGTCATAGGGCTTGTCCGCGTTGAAGGACCGCACGACGTAATCGCGATAGCGCCAGATGTCGGGCCGGTACCCGTCCGCCCGGTAGCCGTCCGAGTCGGCGTAGCGCACCAGGTCGAGCCACTGTCGCGCCATACGCTCGCCGTACTGCGGGCTGGCCAGCAGGCGATTGACCACTTTCTCATACGCATTGGGCGACGTGTCTTCGACGAACGCGTCGATCTCCGCCATCGTCGGCGGCAGCCCGGTCAGATCGAACGTCACGCGGCGAATCAGAGCCGCGCGGTCGGCGGACTTGGCGGGCGTGAGCCCGTTGTCGATGAGCTTCTGATAGACGAAGCGGTCGATTGGATTGCGCGACCAGCCGTGATCGTCCATCTCCGGCGGCTCGGCTTTTCTGACCGGCTGAATGGCCCACCAGGCGCGGTCCTGCTCCGTGAACTGCGGGCCCGGTCGAATCGGGCCGGCGCCCGGCCAGGGCGCGCCGATTTTGACCCATCGCACCAGCGTCTGGATTTGTGCGTCGGACAGTTTGGGCTTGTCCTTGGGCATCTGAAGGTCGGCATCGACATGACGGATCGCGCGGATCATCTCCGACTTGTCGGGGTCGCCGGGCACGATGACCGGGCCGTTTTTCCCGCCGTTGATCATGCCCGCCAGTGAATCGAGCCGCAGGCCGTTGCGCTTCTTGTCGGGGCCGTGACATTCGTAGCAGTTGTCCGCCAGCAGCGGGCGCACTTCGTTTTCGAAAAACTTGATCTGCTCGGCGGTGGGCTCGGCGCGAACAGCCGCCGCGCCAAGCAGCGTCAGCACGCCGGCGGTGAAAAACCAATGCCAAATGCTCGTGCGATGTTTCATGCGTCTAACCATTCAATACCGTGAGGAAGCGCGGGGCAAACCCGAATCGGCAATTCACCACCAGTAGGCGCGAATTCCGGAGGGATTGCTCGCGGTGAAGGTATCCCGGACGATCATGTCGGCGAGCGGCTTCCATACCGCTGATCCATCCACCGACGCGACGTTGCCGCCAAGCGGAGGCCCGCCCGGGTATTGAGGGTGAGGCGGACAGGAGAAGCCGACGAAACCCGGCACGTACCAGTCGTTGGTGATGCTCAGCGTGACGTCCGCCAGCAGCATGCTGCCGGCCTTCGCGTCCACGAGATTCGACACGCGCTGCGGGCCGTTCGGATACGAGATGTACGTGCGGGGCGTGGTCTTGGGATCGAGAATCAGCGCGGTGCCGACGAAGTAGGAGGTCACGCGTCGCAGCGGCATGAAGTTCCGCCAACTGTTGTTGAATTCCCAGAATCCCTCGCGCGTAGTGTAGTAGTTGGTGTTGCT
Organism: Planctomycetota bacterium; assembly: GCA_016125255.1. Taxonomy (NCBI): domain Bacteria; kingdom Pseudomonadati; phylum Planctomycetota; species Planctomycetota bacterium. Next base: position 140,623 of record WGMD01000021.1, read on the forward strand.
CTTCATGTAGCCGGGGCAGTAGAAGAGGCGCAGGTCGCCGTGCAGGTAGTTGTCGAGCATGTCCAGCGCGGGGTCCTTGCCCCACGAATGCAGCACATCGCTGTTCTGCGACGCGGTCATCGAATCGGGCAGGACGCCGTGGCTTTCGATGGCCCGGGTGATCATCGCCGCGGCGAACTGATGCTGCTGCGCGGCGCAGAGGGTGACGTTGGCGGTGTCGCGCGCCTTGGCGAGCGCGGGCAGCAGGATCGCGATCAGCAGCGTGATGATGCTCACCACGACAAGCAGCTCGATCAGCGTAAATGCGTTGGGTCTCGTGTTCATGTTGCTCATCACAAGATCATGCGATCCGAGTCGCAGCACCGGCTCACCACCAGAACTGCCATCCGCCGCGCGTGGCCTCCGGGGCCATGTCGCCGAAGTTTTTCCATTCCACGTGCCCGTCGAGATAGCCGACGTTCGTACCGGTGGGGCCATCGACGACGTCGTCGAAATGGTTGGAGCCCCGCGCCTTGTCGAAGCGGTACCAGCCCACGCCGCCGATCTGCCGGTTCAGGTCGGCCCAGAGCGTCTGATACATGGGTTTGTCGGTGACGCGGTCGGCGAAGGCGTCGCGCGTTCCCGCCAGATAGTTCCACATGCCAAACCCCTTCGGCGCCGCGGCGGTGTAGATGTATCCGAACACCGATTCGAGCGAACCGAAGTTCCAGAAGTCATCGCGGTTCCACCAGTCATCGTGATTCGACGGACAGTAGAACATGTCGCGCACCAGGCCGTAGGTCTTGAGCATGTAGTCCCGAGCATCGCGGTCGAACGTGTGCAGATTCGGCTCGGAAGGGAACATCCAGTTCGTGCCCCACCGGCCCGAGTCATTGTGCCAGTCCGGATACTGCCCGCGCCATTCGACGCTGTAGGCGATGCTCACCGTCGAAAGCTGCCGGATGTTCGCCGCACACGTGACGGTCTTCGCCGCGTCGCGCGCCCGCTTGAGCGAAGGCAGCAAAATCGCGATCAGCAGCGCGATGATGCTGACGACAACCAGCAGTTCGATCAATGTAAAGGCGCGTCTGATCATGTTCATCCGTGTCGGCGTCGGAGCGAAAACAGTCCTAGAAGTCCCAGACCCGCCGGAAGGGCGGTCGGCGTGGGCACGATCAACAGTTGACTGGCCGTGAGCACCGTGTTGGAGAGCCGCACTTCGTCGATCGCCCCGTTCCACGGACTCGACGAGCCGTTGAATGTACCGATGCGCAGGAACGTGTTGGAGTCGAAGAGGGAGGCGATGGTGTGGCTCTTGGTGACGACCTGAAGCGGGCCGCCATCGGTGAGGTTCTGGATGTAGAACGTCACGCCGGAGGCGAAATTCGATTCGTCGAACGACACGGCGACGTAGTAGTCCTTGTTGAGCGCGATGTCGATGCCGGAGACGACGACGCCGGCATCGGAGCCCGCGTCGCTGAGGCCGATGAACAGATCGTTTGCGCTGCCGGGATTGCCGCTGATGTCGCTCGTTCCCGCCACGCCGAAGGACCAGCTTCGCTGGTTGCCGCTGACGAGCCACTGCGAGGCGATGTACTGCGTGCCGGACGTGTTCGCCGTCTTGGTGATGAACGCTTCGGCGGTGAAGTCGTGCACCGTAAGGATCGGGGCGTCGGCGACGGCGAGGTATCCGCCGTTGGGGAAGGTCGCCGCTTTAGTGTTCGACTGCGAACCGCTGGGGACGGGATTGGGATACTTGGAGCCCGTTCCGCTACCCGGCAGGTTGTACTGCGTGACGGTCGGCGTCCCGGCGGTGCTCAGCGCCAAGCCGTTGCCGCTGTAGTCATCAAGAAAATCATTGTTGGCGCCCGCGGTCACCGTCGCCGCGCCTTCAAAGCGCCAATAGCCGACGGTCGCGCCGATGACCGGTGTGCCGCCCATGAAGGGCAGTGCGAAAAGCGATGCGACGATGAAAGTCCGTTGAACTTGCCTCATTGATCAATTCTCCAATGGCCGACGCGGCCGCGCCGACGCAACGTCACGATACCCATGAGCATCATCCCCGCCGACAGCCCCATCGGCGTCGGCACGGGGTATGCCTCCACGGTGATGTTGTCGATGCCGAAGCCATCCGAAGCGTTGGAACTGCTGATGACGACCTGATCGAACGCGAAGTCGGTCGAGAAGTAGAGCGTGGTCGCGTTGAGGTTGGGAATGTTGCGGACATAGTACGCCTGCAGCTCGCCGTCGCGGAAGAAATTGAAAGTGAAATCCGCCACGGCCTGGTCGGCGAAGACGATGCCGATCAGGTTGAGCGTATGATCAAAACTCAAGGTATAGATCTGCCCGCCGCCAAACGTCGTCGACGCACCGTCCTGAATGACCAGGAACTGCGAGCCGTTGTAGAACAGCGCCTTGTTGTCGGGTGTCGCGTTATTGAATGCGTCGCTGGAGCCGGCGCCGCCGGTCGCCGTGACGGTCAGGCCCAGCGTCGGGAACGAACCGCTGAGCGACTGACCATTGGAGAATGACTCGAAGTCCACGACCTGGGGGTCGATGAAGTCGCTCAGCGCCGCATCATGCACGGCGTCAAAGAGAATGTTGTCGATGCCCCATCCGTCCCCCGCCGCTCCGCCGGAGATCACCACGCGATCGAACTCGGCGGCGCTTTCGACGACGAAGCGCGTCGTGGCGACCTGGGCGATGCTCTTGGTCTCGGACCCGATGAGCGTCGCGCCGTCATACATGTCGATCGTGAAATTGCCGGCGACCTGGTCGGTGAAGCTCACGCCGAAGGCCTTGTGCCCGCGGGCGAAGTCGATGGTGAAACTGGTGGTTTCACCGAAGGTCGTCGTGTTCTCGTTGGCCTTGAGGATGAACATCTCGCTGGCGCTCGCGTACAGGGCCGCCCCGCTGCCGGCGTTGTTCTGCACGTCGGACCCGTTGGCGGCGACGGCGCTGACGCCGGAGATGCCCACATCGGAAAAGAGCGGCTCGGCGCCGGTGACGACGGTCTTATTGATCGCGTCATAATCGGAAAAGTCGATCGTGTACTCGCCGGTCACCGCGGCGGTCGAACTCTGATACGTCACAGGCACGACGTCGTACAGCTTCGTGCCGAGCTTCAGTTCGTCCACGGCCCACCGATCGTCGGACTCGTTGTTGGCCGTACGGATGCCGATGGCGGAAATGGTGTTCGAACTGGACCCGATCACGCCGGAGGAGTCGGGCGTCTGCAGCGCCGCGATGCTTCGCGCCGCCGCCCCGGCGTCAAACGCCCACAATTCCCACTTGTCATAGTCGTTGGCGTTCGTCGAGTTGCTGCCCTTGGACAGGTGCGCCACGATCAGGAACGCATTGGTCGACGTGCTGCCGCCGGCGGTGGCCCATGACGACGAATTGGAGTTGCTCAGCCGTGCGACGAACTGGTTGTTGTTGGTCGTCTCGTCGTAGACGCCGATATTGCCGACCGTACCGTGCCCGCCGCTGGTAGTGTTGTCGAGCCACCAGACCGCAAAATCGTCGAGCGCGCTGTTGTTGGCGGAGGAGCCGGCGGTGCGCTGGATCAAAAAGCTCATGTACAGATCATTGCCGCTGTAGCTCGAAGCGAGCGTCCGAGTGATCAGATTGTCGTTGTTGGTTCCCCCGATTTGAAGTGCCCGATCGCCCCCGTTGATCGAGTCGCCCTGCGTGAACGTATACGAGAGCGAACTGCCGGTCGTGTCGATGACTTGTTGGCCCGATACGGCGGCCCAGTTGGCGGACCACCCCGATCCCGAACCCTGCCCGTTGAGACTTGTCGCAGCCGTCAACCCCTCGAAAGACTCGTCCGCCAGCGGCGCCGCCCACGCTTGCGTCCCCATGAGCGCGATCAGCGCCCCCGCCCCGAACTTCATTCTCTTGCTCATTGCGATTCTCCTGTTTCGCGCTTCACTTTCCCCACGCCGAGGCGCGACGCCTCATCCGATTCATACACGCGCACATGACGGAACCACGCATCCGCCTTCCCGTGCGCATCGTCGTCCGCGAAGAACACGATCTGCTTCGCGCGGCCCTTGAAATGCTTGCCCATCGCCACACGGTACAACTGCCACTGCGACGGCGCTTCGTCGCTGTAATAGGCGCTGCTCGCGGACGGATGCTGCTTGTCGTGACCGGCCAGCAGCAGCATGTGCCTGCCCGTGCCGACGTTGTTATCGTCGTCCATCCCGATGCCGAGCATCTCGCCCGGCGCGTCGGAGCGGAACTCGAATTCGAGAATCGTCCGGTCCGTCACGTCATAATCGACGTCGATGTGCTTCCACGCATTGCCCCAGATGTGCAGCGTGCCGTCGCCGTCGAGGAGCGCCGCATTGGTCGGCTGACCCATGATGCCGTCCTGATTGGAGTACGACGGCAGGCCGAACGGCGGGAACATCACGCGCCCGCCGGCGTCGAGCGAATGCCAGGTCGTCGGAATCGGCGGGTCGAAGCGGCCGTAGTGATTATTGAATCGCGCGACCGTCGCCTCGTGCGGATCGAGCCGCACCGATTCGTCGTGATTGACGGTCACCAGCGCCGGCGCCCGCCTGGCGTCGCCCGGCAGCGTCGCCATCACCTTGCCTTCCATCACATGCACCTCGACCCGCCCCGCGTCGTCGACGTTGACGTCGAACACGGTGCCAAGATCGGTGATCGAAATGCCCGCGGCGTTGATGGTGAACCCGCTCGTGCCTTCCTGCACGGCGATCGTCACCCGCCCGCGCGTCAGTTCCATGTGCATCGCATCGATGAGTCGCGCCTGCACCTTGCCGATGAAGCTCACGTTCACGCCCGACAGCAGGTACACCTCCGACCGTCCGCCCTCGGAGTTCATCGGGCCGGCGCTGAGCGACTGGCCCTGCGTCAATGCTTCGTCGTCGCCTGCGGCGCCGGAGCGCCAGAGCGTGTCTTCGCCCTGCACGACGACGCCGACCGCCGGCCCGTCATCGTGATGACGCGCCGCCGTCGTATCCGTGTCGCGCTCGCCGCGCCATGTCTGCATCACGTAGCCGACGCTGACGATCAGCGCGATCGCCGCCGCCAGCGCCGTGATCGGCCGGCGCCATCGCGTCCGCGGCCGCAGCGCCGCTTCGTGCGCCGTCGAAACCGCCGAGTCGATCCGGCTCACCGTCGCGCGCCGCCGCAGCGACTCGCGCATCGACAAACGCTGCTCCGCGATTTTCACCAGCAGGTTCGCCGCCGTGCCGTCCGATGCGATCGTGTCCGAAAGCTGCGCGATGTCCGCGTCGCTCGCCGACTGATCGAGGTAGCGCAGAATCAGCTCGATCGTCGCGTCGCGGGCGTCGCCGGGCTGGGCTTCGAAAATTTCCATCGCATCGCTCATCGTGTATCCGTCCGTCGGCCGAGCCGCTCATCGACGCAGTCGGCCAGCGTGCGATGAATGCGGCTCAAGGCCACATAGATCGTGTTCAGTTTCCGCCCCACCTTCGCTGCCAGATCCGTCCCGCTCACGCCTTCGCCGTAGCGCAGTTCGACGAGCCGGCGGGCGTACGGGCTCAGTCCGTCAATGCAGTCGCGCAGCGCATCGGAGCGATCGCTTTGCTCGTGCGTCGCCGGCTGGGCCCAGACCTGTTCGAGTTTGTCGAGCACCGCATCGTTGAAAACGATCGGCCGGCGCGCCAGTTTCCGCACCGCCGCGATGCCGTGAAACCGAGCCGCCTGCCGCAGCCACGCCTCCAGATGCTTCACATCCGAAATCTCGCCTCGCTTCCGCAACACCGCCACGCTCACTTCCTGAAACACATCCTCCGCCAGGTGCTCATCGCGCACGATGACCTCCAGATACGACAACAGGGCGATCCGTTGTCGCCAAAGCTCGCGTACGATCGTGGCCTCATCCAGCGCCATGCATCTGCTCCATCCTTTAATAGCGCGCCGCCCGACGGACTTTACATGAGCGGCCCCAATAATTTTCCGCCGGCTTTCCGGCAGACCTATCCAAAGATAACATCAATGGTTACATCCCACCGCCGGCAAACGCCTCTTCGGAGCCGCTCATCGAACCCTCTGATCCATCCCCGGTTCCCCCGCCCTCGCCGATGGCCCGACTCATCGACTTCCTGGGCATCCGACGCAGCATCGTCGGCCTGCTGAGCATGGTCATCCTCGTCGGCCTCGGCGAGCACATGGCCGAGCAGTTCCTCCCGCTCTACCTCGTCGCGCTCGGCGGCGGATTCATCTCCGTCGGCTTCCTCAACGGCATGGACAATCTGCTGGGCGCGATCTACTCCTACTTCGGCGGATACCTCTCCGACCGCCTCGGCGACAAACGCGCTCTGCTTCTGTTCAACATCCTTTCGATGATCGGATTCCTGATCGTCGCGCTGATCCCGACGTGGCAGGCCGTGCTCGGCGGCGCGGTGCTGTTTCTTTCATGGACCGCCATCTCACTGCCTTCCACCATGAGTCTCGTCGCCCGCGTCCTGCCCAAGAACAAGCGCACCATGGGCGTGTCCGTCCATTCGCTCGTCCGCCGCGTGCCCATGGCGCTGGGCCCGATCATCGGCGGTGCGTGCATCGGCGTCTGGGGCGTCGAAGCCGGCGTGCGGATCGCCTTCGTGTTCGCGCTGGCGATGGCGATCGTCGCGGCGATCGCGCAGCAGGTGCTCATCGAAGACGATCCCAAACGCGACGCCCCGCCGGCGCGCCGCCTCGCATCCTGGTCCGACCTCGATGGCGATCTGCGGCGTCTGCTCATCGCCGACATCCTCGTGCGGTTCAGCGAGCAGATTCCCTACGCCTTCGTCGTCATCTGGGCCGTGGGCACCGCCGATCATCCCGGGCCGATCAACTCGCTCGAGTTCGGCGTCCTGCGCACGATCGAAATGGCCACCGCGATCCTCATCTACATTCCCGTCGCCTACCTCGCCGACCGCGGACACAAAAAGCCCTTCGTCGTCATCACCTTCATGTTCTTCACCGCCTTCCCCCTCGTGCTGCTGTATTCGCATTCGATGACGATGCTCGTGATCGCCTTCATCGTGCGCGGCCTCAAGGAGTTCGGCGAGCCGACGCGAAAAGCCCTCATCATGGACCTCGCCCCCGACGATCGCAAAGCCGCCGTGTTCGGGCTTTACTACCTGATCCGCGACGTGATCGTCTCCATCGCGGCGTTCGGCGGGGCGTTCCTCTGGCAACATTCGCCGGCGACGAATCTCCTCGCCGCCTTCGCCTGCGGCGTGATCGGCACCCTCTGGTTCGCCGCCTTCGGCCGCGATCTGAAGCGCGCGTGATCACACTCATTCGCAATGCGGCCGGCGATCGTCGGGTATGATCTGAAGTCACGAGGACACGCCGCATGCGATCAATCGTTCCCGCCGTCATCGGACTACTGCTGTGCCGGCTCGCCGCGCCGTGTTGGGCCGAGGCGCGTGTCGTCTCGGTCGATGTGTGCATCTACACCGCCACGCCCTCGGGCATTCTCGCCGCCGTCGCCGCGAAGCAAGCCGGTCGTTCGGTCATCATCGTCGAACCCGGCCGATGGGTCGGCGGCATGCTCGGCGCAGGCCTCAAACCCATGCAGGACTGCCCCAACTTCGCCGCCACCGGCGGCATGACGCATGACCTGCTCGCTTCGCTCGGTCAGCCCCACGATGACTCCCCGCGCCGCAGCACCAGCCAGCTCAACCCCCGCGACATCGAAGCCGACTTCGCCGCCCTGCTCCACCAGCACGGCGTCGAAGTGATCTTCGATCATCGCATCGCGTCATGCGACAAGCGCGGACCGACGATCGCCGCCGCCTTGTTCGACCGGGCCCCGTTCGACGAACTGGGCTGCCCGGTCGCCGAACCCACCGAGCGCGGCGACCTGCGCGTGACGGCGAAAGTGTTCATCGACGCCGGGTACGAAGGCGACCTGATGGCGGCGGCGGGCGTGTCGTATCGCACCGGGCGCGAAGCGGCGGACGCCTTCGATGAACCCTACGCCGGCGTGCAGCCGCCGATGGAACTCGCCCCGATCGACCCGTTCGTCGAACCCGGCCGCCCCGACAGCGGACTGCTCAAGTGGGTCGAGAACGATCACGGCAAGCCCCTCGGCGCCGCCGACGAATACACGCAGGCCTACAACTACCGCTACTACACCACCGCCGACCCCGACCATCGCATTCCCATCTCGCCCCCGCCCAACTACGCGCCCGCCGACTTCGAACTCGTCGGCCGATACGTCGCCTACCTCGTGCAGGCGACCGATGACCCGAAGAAGCTCCACGATCAACTCGTGGGCATCTGCCCGGGGTGGAGGAATTCGGGCGAATGGAATTATCAAAGGTCTTCGCTCTTTTCGATGGCGCCCGTCGGCGTGAGCCAGATCTACGCCGATGCAAACGCCGCCGAAAAGGCCCGCATCTGGAAGCTGCATCAAAACTATCTGCGCGGGCTCTTCGAATTCATGCGCACCGATCCCCGCGTGCCCCAAAGCTATCGCGATGAGCTTGCACAACTCGGTCTCGACGATCGCATCCACCCCGATACGCACGGCTGGCCGCACCAGCTCTACATCCGCGTCGCCCGCCGCCTCAAAGGCCGCTACACCATCACCGCTCACGACGTCTACAACAAACACAGCGACATCGATGACCCGATCGGCCTCGCCCAGTACGGCATCGACACGTACCCGGCGCGCCGCATCTGGATCGAGCGCGACGGACAAATCTTCGTCGGCCTCGAAGGAAAAATGTTCGTCGGCGGCAACAAGGGACCGACGAATGTGCCTTACCCGATCCCCTATCGCGCCATCACCCCCCGCGCCGACGAATGCACCAACCTGCTCGTGCCCGTGTGTTTCTCCGCGACGCACCTGGGCTACGCCTCGGCTCGCATGGAGCCCGTCTTCATGATCTGCGGCCAATCCGCCGGCATCGCCGCCGCGCAGGCAATCGCGCAAAACGCCGCCGTGCAGAACATCGACATGACCCAATTCGAATCCGCCCTTCAGCACGCCGGTCAGAAACTCCGATGGGACGGCCAGCGCGATCGATCGACTGACGACGACGCCGGCGACTCCGCCCTGACGTTCGCCCGCCTGCTCGGCGCCGCCGACCGCGATGGCGACAAGCGGGTTTCACCCGAGGAATGGAACGCCGACAAGCCCGGCTGGGAATGGCTCTTCGCCGTCATCGACACCGATCACAACCATCGGATCGACGCCAACGAGTACGACGCCTTTCAGAAGTACAAAGCGGCGCACCCCGACTGGCGGAAGCTGCGGCCGGCCCAATGATGCGAACATCGCGCGTCAGAATTTGCGATCCAGCAGCCGATACTGAATCGCCTCTCCGACATGGTCCACGCTGATCGCCTCCGCCCCGGCCAGGTCGGCGATCGTCCGCGCGACGCGACGCACCTTGTCGTACGCCCGGGCCGAGAGCCCCAGTTCCGTCATCGCACGCTGCATGAGCTGCGATCCCGCCGCGTCGAACACCGCCAGCTTGTCCAGCTCGCGCCCGCGCAGATGGCTGTTCGTCCGCAGCGGTCCGCCGTTGCGCTGCGACTGAATCTGCCGGGCGCGCATCACCTCCGAACGCATCGTCGCCGAGTTCGTCCCCGTCGGTTTCGTCGCGAGCTGATCGTACGGCACGCGCGGCACTTCGATGTGAATATCAATGCGATCCACCAGCGGACCCGACACGCGCGACAGATACTTGTCCATCTGCTGCTGAGACGCCTCGTCCGTCGCGAACTCGCCGCCCGGCGTCGGGTTCATGGCGGCGACCAACATGAACCGCGCCGGAAATCGAATCGTCGAATGCGCCCGCGCCACCGTCACGACCGCGTCTTCGAGCGGCTGACGCAGCGTCTCCAGCACGCCCCGCGGAAACTCGGGCATCTCGTCCAGAAATAGAATCCCGTGATGGGCCAGACTCACCTCGCCCGGCCTCGGAATCGCCCCGCCGCCGACGATGGCGGGGCTCGAAGCCGTGTGATGCGGCATCCGAACAGGACGACGCGCCATCAGCGACGTCCCACGCTCGATCAGTCCCGCCGCCGAATAAATCCGCGTCGTCTCCAACGCCTCATCCCGAGACAGCGGCGGTAAAATCCCCGGCAACGCCTTGGCCATCATCGTCTTGCCCGTCCCCGCCGGACCGATCATCAGCACGTTATGACCCCCCGCCGCCGAAATCGTCAGCGCCCGCTTGACCGCCTCCTGACCCCGCACATCCGCGAAGTCGATCTCCGCCGCCGTGTCGACAATCACACGCTCCGCATCCATCTCCGGCAACGGCTCCAGCGCACGCACATCATTCAGATGCCCCACCACGCTCGTGAGCGAATCCGCCGGATAAACCTCGATCCCCCCGACCGCCGCCGCTTCGGCGGCGTTGTCGAGCGGGACAATAATGCCCCGCACGCCCAGTTGCCGCGCCAGCATCGCCATGCTGATCACGCCCCGCACCGGACGCAGCCGCCCGTCCAGCGCCAGTTCGCTGGCCATGAGCAGGTCGCGATGATGCTGCGTCTCGATGGTCTGATTGGCGATGAGCAGGCCGACCGCGATCGGCAGGTCGTACATCGGCCCTTCCTTCTTCACATCCGCCGGCGCCAGATTCACCAGCAGCCGCGACACCGGAAAAGGAAACCCGCAATTCATCGTCGCCGCCCGGACGCGCTCAATCGACTCCTTCACCGACGCGTCCGGCAAGCCGACAATCGTCGTCTTCGTCAATCCTCTGTCAGCGACGTCGACTTCGATCTCGCACGGCGCAGCTTCGATCCCCTGGAGCACAAAACTATGAACCTGTGAAAGCATGGGCAGAGTGTAACAACGCCCCCCAGACCGGCAAGCCGACCGCCGATCCCTCCCGCAAACCGCCGCCGAACGCCCCCCTGTTCAGCGACGCCGCCTCCGGCGTGTTCTTCCCCACAACCCCACCCGCTCCGCCCTCAGCACGTTACGATCCACCTGCCGCAATTTCATACGTCCAGCCCAGCCCGAACACGAAAGACAAGTTGCTGATCGACGATCGTTGAATGTTCATCGCGTGACGCATGTTCGTTTGTATCATGTTTGCAGGATCGTCATTCGTGTCCGGGCAGGCCCGGAGCTACACCGGAGCCGGACCTACGGCACTTGACGGGTTAGAATGGTTGAACTACTACAAAAGAAGCCGCACTTGATGCGGGGGGGGATTCGTGGACTTCACACGCGCGTGCGGCGAGGTTGTGGATTGTGTTCGTGACGATCGAGGCGCGGGGGAGAAGCGGGGAGGAAGACCGGCCCGGGGGCGGGCCGGCTCGGAGAAGGCAGGGCTCGGAGAAGGCGAAGGCGGCTCGGAGCGGGCGGGACGCGGGGCGGATTCTGTTTTTGTCTTATCAGAGCCGGCCCGCCCTCGGGCCGGGGATCGC